>NZ_KB898145.1:0-1254 GCF_000377445.1 Thioalkalivibrio sp. ALE9 | reverse complement strand
TGTCCGGCACCGGGGTGTCGCAGGCATGCTGTAAAGACAGCACAAGAATTTCTTCGTGCCTTCGTGTGCTTCGTGGTGAATTCAATCCCTTCAGGTCAAGGGCGGGCAACAGGAAGACGGGAAGAGAGGGAAGGCTCAGGCTGAAATGACTCGGCGTCGACTGCCTGGAACTCACCCGTCTGCACCGGTTTCCATCTCCCCTCATCTGGGCGGCGGAGTTCGGACTCAAGTCCTTGTGGGCGTCGGTGGCCGCCTGCATCCGCCGCGCTGGGGATACCCCGATCACCCAGCATGCCTCGGTACCACCTTCACGAATCTGCCCTCACTTCCTGTGAACAAGCCCTCCTTCGTGCGCTTCGTGGTGAACCCGGTCTTTTCCCTCTGCGCACTCCGTGCACTCTGTGGTGAAACAACCTCTTCAGGGCACCTGATTAGCAACGAGAGGCGGCCAGTCGCAGGAACCAGACGGGCTGTCTGTCATTAATCGTAAACCTCTTTACGATGTCCAATCCGCACAACCAGTACCACCAATGACTCGTCACGCAGCTCGCAGATCACACGGTAGCCCCCAACCCGATAACGCCATAGCTGGGTAAACCGCCCCTTGAGCGGTTTCCCGAGCTCTCGCGGATCATCCAGATGGGCTACACGCTCCTCCAGATACTGGCGTATGCGCTGGCGGGCCTTCCGGTCGAGTTTCTGCACCGCCTTCCGGGTCGAATGAGCGTACTCAATCCTCCAGGTCACGCCAGAACTCCTGGGAACTGATTACGTCTTCCTCGCCGCTCCGGATACGTTCCAGCGTTTGCTCGGCCAGGTAGATGTCCTCCAGGTCTTCCAGGTGCTCCTCGATGGCTTCTCGGATGTAGTATGTGGTCGTGCGGCCCGTCTTTTCGGCCAGAGCTTTCAGGCGCCCATACGTCTCTTTCGGGAGCCGGACAGCCGTTTGACGGGTATCTCCTGTACGTATGGTCATAATGGAATATCCAGTGGTATGCGCGCATACCATCGTACATCACATGCCTAGGTGTGTTCACCACGAAGCGCACGAAGGCACGAAGAAGGGCAAGGTCAAGGGCGGTTACACCACGGAGGACACAGAGGGCACGGAGAAGGGCTGGATTAAGGTGGGTAGGTCTGGTGATCGCGTCCTGTATGGCACTGTCCGGCACCGGGGTGTCGCAGGCATGCTGTAAAGACAGCACAAGAATTTCTTCGTGCCTTCGTGTGCTTCGTGGTGAATTCAATCCCTTC
>NZ_KB898144.1:0-6817 GCF_000377445.1 Thioalkalivibrio sp. ALE9 | reverse complement strand
TAGGCCCACTCGCGCAGGGCGGTCTGGATAAAGCGCTCGGCCTTGCCATTGGTTCGCGGCGTGTAGGGCCGGGTGCGGCGATGGCGGATGCCCAGTCGGCGGCAGGCCTGGCTGAACGCCCGGGCGTGGTAGCAGGGTCCTTTGTCGGTCAGGACCCGTCGGATGGTGATCCCCAGGGTGGCGTAGTAGCGCACGGCCGCCTCCAGGTGCGCGATCGCATCCTGGGCCCGCTCGGCGGGATGGATCTCGCTGTAGGCGATGCGCGAGCGGTCGTCGATGGCCACATGCACGTACTCGTAGCCCGCTCCGATGGAGTCCTTGGCGCGGACGCCGGTCACGCGGTGGCCCGGGTGACGGAAGCGCGCCAGCTTCTTGATGTCGAGGTGGAGCAGATCGCCGGGGTGTTCGTGTTCGTAGCGCCGGGGTGGCTCGGCCGGCTCCAGTGCGCTCAGGCGGTTCAGGCCCTCGCGCCGCAGGATGCGGCTGACGCTGGCCCTCGAGATCCTTGTGAAGGTCGCGATGCGATCCATGGTCCAGCGCTGGCGCCGCAAGGCGACCACTTGGCGTTGGATCCGTTGCGGGGTTCGCCGCGGTTGGCTCCGCGGCCGGGACGAACGGTCCACAAGTCCGGAACGGCCGGCCTCCTGGAACCGCTGGACCCAGCGCTGCACGGTCTTCGGATCCACGTCAAAGGCGCGGGCCGCTGCACGAAGGCTCAGGCCGTGATCCACGACCAGGCGAGCCATCCGCTCTCGACCGCGGGGACCCATTAAGGCATTTTGATGAAGGTTCACGGGGCGTCCTCCTTGGGAATGGCTAAGTCCGCAAACTCAGCATCCTTCGGAGTCGTCCCGTGGACAACCTATTGAGAGATCACACCTAGAGGCGGGCCGTTGGGGTCTTGCGGACCGCTCGTCCCGGCCGCGGAGACAACCGCGGCGAACCCCGCGACGGATCCAGCGCCAGGTGATCGCCTTGCGGCGGCAGCGCTGGACTATGGATCGGATCGCCGCCTTCACGGGGATCTCGAGGGCCAGCGTCAGCCGAATCCTGCGGCGGGAGGGCCTGAACCGCCTGCGGGCACTACAGCCCGTCGAGCCACCCCAGCGCTACGAATGTCGCCTTCCCGTAATTTGGTCCATTGAAAACTGGAGGTCTCCGGGCACACTAGAGCCTAAGGAGGCCGAGATGCGCAAGAGTCGGTTTACGGAAAGCCAGATCGTTCAGACGCTGAAGCAGGTCGAAGGCGGCCGGAAGGTGAAGGACGTCTGTCGGGAGATCGGGGTCTCGGAAGCGACCTACTACCAGTAGAAGTCGAAATACGGCGGCATGGAGGCGGCCGACGTCCGGCGGCTGAAGGAGTTGGAGGACGAGAACAACCGGCTCAAGCGGATGTACGCCGAGCTGGCCCTGGAGAACACGGCCCTGAAGGACGTGATCACAAAAAAGCTCTGAGCCCGGACGAGAAGCGCCGTGTGGTCACCGCGTTGACGCAGGACCACGGGCTGAGTCAGCGCCGGGCCTGTCAGCCGGCCGGGGTTGCGCGGTCGGTGGTGCGGTATCGCAAGCGACCGGACCGGGACGATGCGGTGATCGCGCTACTGCAGGAGCTGGTGGAACGCTATCCGGAGCGGGGCTGTGGCAAGCTGTTCAAGCTGATCCTGCGTCGGGGCCTGCCCTGGAACCACAAGCGGGTCTGGCGCGTGTACTGCGCCCTGAAGCTGAACCTGCGGCGCAAGGGTAAGCGCCGCTTGCCACCACGGGAGCCCCGGCCCCTGGCGTCGACCGAGGCCCCGAACGCGTGCTGGTGAGCGGACTTCATGTCGGATGCGCTGTGGGACGGACGGCGCTTTCGCACATTCAACGTCGTAGATGACTTCAACCGGGAAGCGCTGGCGGTGGAGATCGATCTGAATCTGTCCGCACCCCATGTGATCCGGGTGCTGGAGCGTATCGCCGCCTCGCGAGGCTATCCGCAGCAACTCCGCCTCGACAATGGTCCCGAGTTCGTCTCGGCCGCGATCGCTGACTGGTCCGAGCAGCGGAGCGTGGAACTGAGCCTCATCCAGCCTGGAAAACCCATGCAGAACAGGTTCATCGAACGGTTCAACGGCAGCTACCGCCGTGGGGTCCTGGATCTCTACGTCTTCCGAACGCTGACCGAAGTCCGGGAACACACCAAGCAGTGGCTGCAGGACTACAACGAAACCATCCCCCACGAGTCGCTGGGGGACCTGATGCCGGTCGAATACCGGCAGCTACACCACCCGGAAACCTCCAGTTACGCGTGGACCTAATCCGGGGAAGTGGACAGTTGAACCAGTCGACCCATTCCAAGGTGGCGAACTCAACGTCCTCCAGTCGCTTCCACGGACCCCGGCGACGGATGCACTCGGTCTTGTACAACCCGACGACCGACTCGGCCAAGGCATTGTCGTAGGAGTCCCCGACACTCCCCACCGAAGGCTCGATCCCAGCTTCACGCAGCCGCTCGGTGTACCGGATCGACAGATATTGACTGCCCCTGTCCGAATGATGAATCAGCCTATCTAACGACAATTACTCTGGCCGGTCGACGACAACTACTTTGGCCGGTTGCCACTAAGCTGGACTGCTCTTCCAAGCGACCCACAAGGGGCGGGGATGGCGGTCACCGAGCAACAGGTCAGAGTCTTCATGACACAGCGATCCAAAGGCACAACGCAGACGGCGGCGGCCGCCAAAGCCGGCATTTCTGAACGCACTGCCCGGCGGATTGACGCTGGCGAGCCCGTCGGTGGCGGCAAGTCGAGGGATTGGCGTACACGCCCGGATCCGTTTGCCGAGGTCTGGGACGAAGTCGCCGACGAACTCGGCAGGGAGCCGGATCTTCAAGCGCTCACGCTGCTGGAGTGGCTGCAGGAGCGCTATCCGGGGGCCTACCCGGATCACCTGTTGCGCACACTGCAGCGGCGGGTCAAGGCCTGGCGTGCCCGGCACGGTCCGGACAAGGAGGTGATGTTCCCGCAGCACCATGAGCCGGGGCAGCGGGGCCTGTCGGACTTTACGGTGCTCAAGGACGTGACGGTGACCGTGTGTGGACACACGCTGGATCATCGGCTGCATCACTTCCGGCTCGCCTACAGCGGCTGGTGCCATGCGCGGGTCATCCTTGGGGGCGAGAGCTATACGGCGCTGGCCGAGAGTCTGGCGGAAGCGCTCGAGCACCTCGGCGGCGTTCCGATGGAGCACCCCACGGATAGCCTGTCGGCGGCGTTCAAGAACCTCGACGTCAACGCCCAGCAGGACATCACGGAGCGCTATCAAGCGCTGTGTGCCCATTACGGCATGCAGCCGAGTCGCAACACCCCGGGGCGGGGTCACGAGAACGGCAGCGTCGAGTCGCCCCATGGCCATCTCAAGCGGCGGATCCGGCAACGGCTCAAGCTACGCGGTTCGACGGACTTCAACAGCCTCGACGAGTACCGGGCCTTCATCCGGGAGGTGGTTGCGAGTATCAACCGCCGGAACGCCTCGCGCATCGCCGCCGAACGGGCCGCGCTGGCGCCATTGCCTTGTCGTCGCGGCGTGGACTACACCGAAGCGCTGGTGCGGGTGACGACCTCCAGCACGTTCACCCATGCTCGCGTGTTGTACTCGGTCCCGGCGCGTCTGATCGGCGAGCGCTTGCGTATCCATGCCTACGACGACCGGCTCGTACTCCATCATGGTGGCCAGGCGCTGATGACGCTGCCGCGCGTGCATGTCGTCTCGGGTAGTGGGCGGCAGCGCTGCATCGACTACCGCCATGTCATTACCTGGCTGGTTCGCAAACCGCGAGCACTGGCAGGCCTAGCCTTCCGGGATGAGCTGCTGCCGGACGCCAACTGGCGCAGCATCTACCATCGTCTTAGTGCGCTGCTGAGCACCGAGGACGCGTGCAAGCGTGTGGTCGGGGCCCTGCGTCTGGCCGCCGAGCAGGACTGCGCACCGGCGATCGGCGAGTACCGGAGCCACGCCCTGGCGTGCGGGCACTGTCCCACGCTGGCGGAACTGCAAGCGCGCTTCTCCCCGCAACGGCCATCCGGGCCGCTGCCCACACTCCAGTCGCGCCAGCATGCGCTGGCTGACTACGATGCCCTGCTCCAGGGGGCCGCTCATGGCTGATGCTGCAACGCTGCCTCTGCTGCTGCGTCAGCTCCGCCTGCCCACCATGGCAGGATGCTACGAAGAGGTCATGGATCGCGCGACCACTCATGGCTGGAGCGTCGCCACGACGTTGGCGACGCTATGCGAGTATGAACTCGCCGAGCGTGAGCGCCGGCGCCTGGAGCGCCACCTCAAGGAAGCGCGCCTGCCGACCGGCAAGACACTGGAGGCGTTCGACTTCCAGGCGATCGATGGCGCCGATCGTAACCAGCTCAGCGCGCTTGCCTGTGAGACGGGCTGGATCGACCAGGCGCGTAACCTGCTGCTGTTCGGCCCAAGCGGGGTCGGCAAAAGCCACCTGGCTGCAGCGATCAGCCACGCGCTCATCGAGCAGGGCCTGCGCGTGCGCCACTACGCGGCCTCCGTCCTCGTCCAGGAGCTACAGACCGCCAAGCAGGCCCTGCGGCTCTCGGATGCCTTGTCGAAGCTCGACAAGTATCGCTTGCTGGTCATCGATGACATCGGCTACGTCAAACGCAGCGAGGCCGAGACCTCGGTGCTGTTCGAGCTCATCGCCCATCGCTACGAGGCGGGCAGCCTGCTGATCACCTCCAATCAGCCCTTCAGCGCTTGGGACGCCATCTTCCCCGACGACATGATGGCCGTCGCTGCCATCGACCGGCTGATCCATCACGCCCATGTCGTCGAGCTCAGCGGCGAGAGCTACAGAAAGCGCGCACACAGCGAGCAACGCAAGAAAACCAAGACCGCCTCAGCGGTCTGACAACACCGACGACCAACCGGCCAAAGTAGTTGACGTCAGATATCAGCCCGTCGAGACCCTGCCGCGAACGCTCGTACAACGCCTGCTCCAGATCGTCCAGCGCCATGTCGGTACGCGGGGTCGAGGCGGCACGGCAGCCGACGATCCGGCGCGAGAACACGTCGACCACGAAGGCCACGTAGACGAAGCCCGCGCCAGGTCGCGACATAGGTGAAATCCGCCACCCAGAGCGGGTTCGGCTGCGCGGCTTCGAACCGCCGCTGCACACGGTCGAGCGGACAGACACCCTCCTTGGCCGGGATCGTGGTGACCACCCCGGCACCCCGTGTGGCCTCGCGCAGACCCAGGCTGCGCATCAGCCGTTCCACCGTGCAGCGCGCCGTCGGCGGGCCGTCCCGGTGCAACTGCTTCCAGACCTTGCACACCCCGTACACCAGGAAGTTCTCGCCCCAGATGCGGCGGATCTCATGGCGTAACACGGCATCCCGCCAGGTCCGCGGCGGCAGGCGCTGGGGGTCACGTTCCTGTGCCTTCGCCGGAAAGTATGTCGACGGGGCGATCGGGAATACCCTGCGGGGTTGTGTGCGTCAAGTTGTGCAGAAGTGAGTCGGCCATGTTCGGTTGGTCGGTATGGCTCAGGCGGCCTCGGCCTGCCTCAGCAGGATTTTCTTGTGCTCTTTGAGCAGATCCATGTTCAGGTAGCGGTTGTCCTCCAGCCAGCCTTCGTGGATTTCGACGGCCAGGGCCCGTACCAGGCGTAGACAGCTGTGGGTGTTGGGGAAGATCCGGACCACCCGGGTCCGGCGCCGGATCTCCTCGTTCAGCCGCTCGAGCATGTTGGTGCTCTTCATGTGCTTGTGATGGGCCCGCGGCAGGCGGTAGAACGTCAACGTCTCCTGGATGTTGTCTTCCACCCAGTCGCACAGGCGGGGATACTTCGCCTGCCAGCGCTCCAGCCAGGCCGCCAGATCGCGCTGGGCCTCGGTCAGATCCCGGCGGTCGTAGAGCCAGCGCAGCTCTTGCAGGCAGTCGTCGTCGGCCTTGCGCGGCAGGTGGTCCAGGGCGTTGCGCAGGAAGTGCACATAGCAGCGCTGCCATACCGCTTCCGGGAGGATCTCCAGGATGGCCCGGCGCAGCCCTGCGTGCTCGTCGCTGACCACCCGTTCGACCCCGTTCAGCCCGCGCTCGCGTAGCCGCTCCAGGAAGGCGCGCCAGCTGCTCGCGCTCTCGCGACTGGCCAGCTCCACCCCCAGCACCTGACGCCGGCCCTCCCAGTTGACACCGATAGCGATCAGTACCGCCTGGGACCGGATCACACCGCCCTCGCGGACCTTCTCGTAGCGCGCGTCCAGGATCAGATAGGGGCAGGGCTCCTCCAGGCGCCGCGACGCGAACTCCGCCAGGCGGCCGTCCAGCCCCCGGTTGATGGTCGAGATCGCCGAGGCCGAGAACCCGTGATCGCACAACTCCTCGGTGATGGCCTTGACCTTGCGCGTCGACACGCCCTGGACATACATCTCCATCAGGGCCGAGACCAGCGCCTTCTCCGAGCGCTGATAGCGCTCGAACAGGCTGGTGGAGAACTGGCCGTTGCGGTCCCGGGGGACCCGCAACTCCAGCTTGCCCACGCGCGTGATCAGGGTGCGCGGGTAGTACCCGGCCCGGTAGCCCAGGCGGCCCTCGGTGCGCTCGCCCGGTGCCGCCTGGAGCTGGTCGCTCATCTCGGCCTCCAGGACCTGCTGGACCGCCTCGCGCACCAGCGTGCGCATCAGTTCCTCGTCTGTCCCCAATAACGCTCGCAGTGACGTGCGATCCGCAGTAGCCTGGCTCTTGTGAGTGGTCATGGTCTCGCCCTCCTTGAGGGGTTCCGGTGGTCGCTAACCAACCCGAATACCATGGCCGCTC
>NZ_KB898143.1:0-7523 GCF_000377445.1 Thioalkalivibrio sp. ALE9 | reverse complement strand
TGCCGCAGCCCGGTCGCGCGCGCACCCGCTGCCTTGCTGGTGCGCGACGCCGAGACTGTTCAGGGCGTCGGGGTCGCCGTGCTCCGCGGCGCGTTGCCACCACTGGACGGCCTCGGTGGCGGTGGCCTCGTCGCCCGCGTTCTGCAGCAGCACGGCCAGGTTGTTCTGCGCCACGACGTGACCCGCCTCGGCCGCGTGCCCGTACCAGTGTCGGGCCGCCTCGGTATCGGTGGGGTCGGCCTTCTCCGCCATCACACCCAAGTTAAAGCTGGCATCGCTCAGCCCCTGCGCCGCAGCCTGCTCCCAGTACCCGCGCGCACGCTCGGCATCGGCCTCCAGGCCCAGGCCGTCGGCATACAGAATCCCCATACCCAACTGGGCCCAGGCAGAGCCCGCCTCGGCACTGGCCGCCCAGAGCTCCCCGGCGGTCCGATAGTCGCCCCGTTCAAATGCGGCAAAGCCGTCCTGATCGGCTTGGCTCGGCCCTTCGGGCTGTTCCGGATGCGGCGGGTTGGCAGGCGTACCCATGGCGGTGTTTCTCGCTGACAGTGTTTACGGAGCGCCCGAGCATACAGTCTGGGCATCCGGCCGCAAGCAACCCAGGGCCCTGACCGCCACGTTGCGGAACGGAAACGATGGGTGTCCTCGTCTTCGTCGCCCGTGAGGTTTCATCACGACGGAGAAGCAAGCACCGTCATCGCGAGGCGCGCAGCGCCGTGGCGATCTCTGTGGATGTTTCCGGCGCTGATCGAGGCGGACTTCTGGGGTTGCATTCGGAGATGGCCACGGCCCCGGCGGGGCCTCGCCATGGCGCGGCAGGGAACGTGGGTGTCCTCGTCTTCCGTTTAGGTGGGTGTCCTCTTCTTCCGCAAGCGCTCACAGGATGCCCCGGCGCCGGTCGAGGCGCACGTCCCGAGTCGCGTTCCGAGATGGCCACGGGCTCCTGCGGGGCGCCGCCAAGGTCCAGCGCCGTCACGCTCCAGAAATGGTGTGTCCTCTTCCGCGACGGCGTCAGAGATGTCCGAAATTACTTGAACGCCACATCTGGTTCGCGCTGTATCGTTATTGCCCCGCCCTGATGCAGTAATGCGCCTATTGAGGGCATCTCTCCGGGGTTAAGCCCTCTGACGGTGCGCGTCGCACTGGAGCAGCGCAGAGATGAAGAATGAAACGCGATTTTCGGTACTGGCCATCCGGTACGGATTCGGCGGCCTCGGCGCATGCCCTGTTGGGCCGCTGTAGCGGCGTGAGAGGCGCATTGCGACCCGAATCTCGGGTTGATCGGACCTAGTTGGTGCCGAATTTGCTTCGGTGGTGGCTATGGCGATCGTCCGCTCTGAATACAGGCCATCTGCATGCAATTGACGCCAGTCGACGTCGTTTGGCTGCTGGTCAGCGCGACACTCGTGTTGTTGATGCAGTTGGGTTTCCTCTCGCTCGAGGCCGGCGTAACTCGAAGCAAGAACGCCATCAACGTCGCGATGAAGAACGCGACGGATCTCGTGCTGACCCTGCTGGCTTTCTGGGCCGTGGGTTTTGGCGTCATGTTCGGGCCCAGTTTCACCGGTCTGTTCGGCACAGGCTTCTGGTTGCCGGACCTCGGCGAACTGGGCGTGGAGAAAACTGCCTTCTTCGTCTTCCAGGCGATGTTCGCCGCAACCGCTGCGACCATCGTATCCGGGGCGGTCTCGGAGCGGATGTCCTATGTCAGCTACGGCCTTGTGACGCTGGTTGTGGTTGTCTTGATCTATCCATTGAGTGGTCATTGGGCCTGGGGTGGCGTGATCGCGCCGGGCGACGGCTGGCTGGCCGCAATGGGCTTCGTCGACTTCGCCGGCTCGACGGTGGTGCACAGCGTGGGCGGTTGGGTTGCGCTGGCCGCTGTCATCGTGATCGGCCCGCGCATCGGGCGCTTTACCGAGGACGGCGTGCAGCGAATTCCCGCCAGCAATCTGCCACTGGCTGTGCTCGGCGGACTGTTTTTCCTGCTTGGCTGGATTGGGTTCAATGGCGGTAGCGAGCTGGGACTAACCGACCGGGTACCGGCGATCATCGGCAATACCTTCCTGGCTGCGGCGGCAGGAGCGGTCTCGGCCTTTTTTCTGAGTCGGCGCGTTAAGGGAAGGCACGTCGACAATCTGTTGGTGCCGCTGAATGGCCTGATTGCCGGTCTGGTGGCGATAACGGCCGGAGCGCACGCGGTTTCTACCAGTATGGCGGTGTTCATCGGTGCGGTCGGCGGAGCGGTCATGCTGGCGGCCGACTTGTGGATGATCCGGCGCCGTCTGGACGACAGTGTCGGTGCGGTACCGGTTCACCTGGCGGCCGGCATCTGGGGCACGCTGGCGGTAGGGCTTTTCGGGCAGCCGGAGCATCTTGCCACTGGCCTGGGCCGTCTGGAGCAGGTGGGCGTGCAGGTCCTGGGCATCGTCGCAATCGGCGCGACCACCTTCGTCCTGGCCTGGCTGATACTGCGCGGGATCGACCGGTGGCGCCCGCTGCGTGTGAGCGTGGAAGATGAAAAAGTCGGGCTCAACGTTAGCGAGCACGGTGCCCGCACTGACCTGATCGACCTCTTGAGCGCGATGGAGCGGCAGGCCAGCGACGCCGATCTCTCGCGGCGCGTGCCGGTCGAGCCATTCACAGAGGTCGGATTGATCGCACGCCGGTATAACGAAGTAATGGCGGCACTGGAAAGCGCCGTCAACCGGACGCGAACGATGTTTCGCGACATGAGCGAGGGCATCGTGACGTTCGATCCGGCCGGCCAGGTGATCAGCCTGAATCCCGGCGCGGAAAAACTGCTCGCGATTAACGAGAAGGGTATCAGTGGCCGACCCCTGGACGAGTTACTGCAGCCCCTACTGGGTGCACGCCTGGCTCGAGGTATCCAGCAGCGTCTCCAGTCCGGCGGTGTGGAGGAAGTCGAGGGACAGATCAACGATCAGAAACGCTATCTGGAGCTGCATGCCTCGCCAAGCACGGATGGAGGGCAGGCTTTCTACACTGCGGTGATTCGGGATATCACCGAGCGCCGGCTGGTGCAGAACCAGCTGGATCGCGAGCGGGAACTGGCTCAGGTGACCCTTGAGTCGATTGTGGACGCGGTGGTCGCTACGGACGAAAAGGGCCGGGTTCGGTTTATCAATGCCAGTGCCGCAAGCCTCAGTTGCCAGCCGACTGACAAGGCAGAAGGGCTGCCGCTGTGCCGGTTGTTCCGTTTCGAGGAACAGTCGATGCCGAAAGACTGCGATGACGTGATGGCCTCACTGCTACGCGAGAGGAGCGTGCAGAACAGTTCCACGACCTGGAGTCTGGTCGATGCATCGGGTGAGAAGCGGGTGGTCCGATACACGGCCGCGCCGATTCTGGACCGCGAAGACAGCGTAGCGGGCGGGATTCTGGTTTTGCACGATGTCACCGAAGCGCAGGCCATGGAGCGCCAGTTGTCCTGGCAGGCCACGCACGACGCCTTGACCGGCCTGTTCAACCGCAGGGAGTTCGAGTCGCGGCTGGGCGAGTTGCTGGCGAGCGCTCGCGATCAGCACCGACGCCATGTGCTTTGCTACATCGACCTGGATCAGTTCAAGGTCGTCAACGATACCTGTGGCCACCTTGCAGGCGATGAACTGCTGCGTCAGATCAGCCGTGTGATCGGGGGCTGTCTGCGCGAGAGCGATATCTTCGCTCGGCTTGGCGGGGACGAGTTCGGCGTGATCCTGCGAGATTGTCCAGTCAGCGGGGGGCAGAGTGTCGCTGAAAAGATCCGCGAAAAAGTACATCGATTCCGGTTTCCCTGGAAGGGCCGTCAATTTGCTCTCGGCAGCAGTATTGGTCTGGTCGCCCTGGAAGCGGGTTGCAGTGATCTGGCCGAAGTGCTCGGGCAGGCCGATGCCGCCTGCTACGTGGCCAAGGAGCACGGGCGCAATCGCGTGCACCTGTTCGAGCCCGACGACAAGGACCTGGCCGAGCGGCAGGGCCAGATGCAGTGGGCCGCGCGCATCCGCAGCGCGCTGGACCGCGACCGGCTGCGGCTCTATTTCCAGCCCATCGTGCCGGCGGCGGACCCGGATGCCCCGGCGGTGCACCACGAGATCCTGGTACGTCTGCTCGACGATGAGGACAACCTGGTCCCGCCCAGCGCCTTCATACCGGCCGCGGAGCGCTACGGCCTGATGCCGGAGGTCGACCGCTGGGTGCTGCGTAACACGTTCGCCTGGATGGGCGACATGCAGCGCGCCGATCCGGAGCACGCGACCATCTGCGCGATCAACCTGTCCGGTACCAGCCTCGGCGATGAGTCGCTGCTGGCAGAGATCCAGGCGCTCCTGGAACAGCACCAGGTCCCCGGCGCTTCGGTCTGTTTCGAGATCACCGAGACCAGCGCGATTGGCAGTTTCGATGCCGCCCAGCACTTCATCGAGACGCTATCCACCACCGGTTGCCGGTTCTCGCTGGACGACTTCGGTTCGGGGTTGTCCTCTTTTGGGTACCTGCGCAACCTGCCGGTGCATTACGTGAAGATCGACGGCGTGTTCGTGCGCGAGATCGCGAACAACCCGACCGACGAGGCCATGGTCCGATCAATCCACGCCATCGCCCACACCATGGGCCTGCAGACCATTGCCGAATTCGTCGAGGACGCCGCATCCGTCGAGTGCCTGGCCGCCATCGGCATCGACTACGTGCAGGGCTACTACATCGACCGCCCGCGACCGCTGGAACAATTGGGCGGGGTGAGGTGCATGCCACGGTGATGCCTGCGGCAGAGAGCAGAACTGTCACCTGGGTGTTGTATTAGGGGCGTGGTTCAATCCGTCCCTGACCAGGTGGGTTACGGCCTGCTCCCGGAGCGATAGAGTTCGAGCAGGTCAAAGCGGGGGTTGCAGGTCGGGTTCGGGCCAGAAGGGCCCCGGATGAGGCGGGCGAGGCCACCGTTCACTTTTCGGCCCGAAAATAGGCCTTTCAAGCCCCTATACAGCCCCAATAGAGGGCAGTCGCCATTTACATTCAACGGCTTATATAGATCCGACCCCGTCCTGGTAGGTTTAGTGGGTTTGGGCGCGTGTACACTGCGGAGATCTTTAGGCTGGGGCAGCAGGAGGGCCGGGCGATGAGCAAGGACATTCACCTCGCGGTGTTAATCGATGCGGACAATGTACAGCCGGCGATTGTGGAGGGACTTCTCGCAGAGGTCGCCAAGTACGGCACTGCAAGCGTCAAACGGATTTATGGCGACTGGACAGGGCCTGAACTAAAGGGCTGGAAAGAAACCCTTCTGCAGCACTCCATCCAGCCGGTTCAGCAGTTCGGCTATACCCGCGGCAAGAATTCCACGGACAGCGCGCTGATCATTGATGCGATGGATTTGTTGTATACCGGTAATTTCGCCGGATTTTGCCTCGTTTCCAGTGATAGTGACTTCACGCGGCTTGCCTCGAGGATTCGCGAGTCTGGACTGACCGTCTACGGATTTGGCGAGCGGAAGACGCCAGCCCCTCTCGTGGTAGCCTGCGACAAGTTCATCTACACCGAAGTCCTGATCGAGGGTAATGAAGAGGAGCAGCAATCCCGGAAGCGCTCCGCCAAAGAACTTAAGTCTGATACTCGGTTGGTGACCGCGTTGCGCAACGCGGTCGAGGCGTCGTCGGACGAGGACGGCTGGGCACAACTGGGGCCGGTGGGTAGCAATATCGCAAAGCAGAGCCCCGAGTTCGATGCGCGCAACTTTGGTTACCGCAAGTTGCGTGACCTGGTCGAGGCGACCGGATTGTTCGACGTTCAGGCACGTTCCGCAGCCGACGGGGCTTCCAAAGTTATCTATGTGCGGGATAAGCGCAGGCAGTAGGTTGGGCGACACTTCAACGGCCCAACCAAATCCCGTCGCCGCGAGGCCCGCAGTGCCATGTCGAGATCGGGCATCATTGTAGGACGCTGGCGAGGATGCGTTCGCTGTCCTCGGTCGCCTCGGCCATGATTTTCGCGACGGTACCGCCAAAGACGCGGGCCACGAGACCCGTGTTCATGCGGGATACGATCACCGTGCCGTCGGTTCGTTCGTAGACCGATACGCGGCAGGGCATCATCGAGGTCACGATCAAGTTAGCCTCCTCGCTGAGGAGGGTGCCGGCATGGTCCGGCTGGCAGAGTTCGAGCACCGTGGCCGGAACGACATCGTAGCCGTGCTCCGCGACTGTACTGGTCAGATCATGCTTGGTCGGGATGGACCAGCCTTCGTTTTCGGCTGCAGCCTCGATGCGTTCGATGGTCTCCTCAAAACCGTACTGGCTTGGATCCTCGACAATCATCAGGGAGGGTGCGGCGTTGTAGGCGTAAACGAAGGTCAGGATGACTCCGGCAATAAGTCCAACGAGAACGCCTGGAAAAAAACGTGTCTGCATGTCTTCTCCAACGGTAAGGGTGGTTTCTGACTCGGTCCGGTCAGGGAGGTGGAATCGCGCGGCGGAAGCTCGTACGGAGCCGGCTTTCCACCCGGCTGACCGGAGAGTGGGCCGTGCAATTCGAAACTACCAAGAACACTAGCAGAAGGCCACGCGACTACGGCGTTGGGCGCTCTGTCGCCAGGCCCCCTACGCCGAAGGGGTCAGTACGCTGAAGGGGTCAGCAGTACGCTGAAGGGGTCAGACCTTGCCTTTTGCCCTCCGTACCACCACAGGCGCAAAAGGCAAGGTCTGACCCCCATGGTGCGCCGGTGTCCTCTCCTTCCCTCGGGTGTCCTCTCCTTCCCTCGCTGTCGTGGTACGGAGGCAAAAGGCAAGGTCTGACCCCCATGACCGCGCGATTCCTGCCCGAACCCAATCTGGTCCTAGCGGAGCCGTCAGGGCGGATCGTCAGCGCCGGGGGTACTACGTCCTGGCACGATCTGGCCCTGCATATCATCGCGCGCCATCTGGGCCCGGTGGAGGCCATCCGCATCGCCAAGGTGTATCTGCTCAAGTGGCACGATGAAGGTCAGGGGCCTTATACCCCGCTGGTGCTGAAATCCGAACATACCGACGCCCGAATCCGCCAATGCGAGGACTGGCTGAGCCGAAATTTCGCCGAGCACTCGGCGATCCGCTTGCTCACCGAGGAATCCGGCCTTGCCGAACGCACCCTGAAGCGGCGCTTCAAGCAAGCCACTGGCGTATCCCTCGTGCACTACCTGCAGAACGTGCGCGTCGAAAGGGCCAAGCACCTGCTCGAAACCACCACGATGTCCATCGAGGAGATCAGCTTCGCGGTCGGATACGAGGACGTATCGTTTTTCCGTGAGCTGTTCCGGCGGCTGACGGGCACGACCCCGGGGCGTTATCGCAGGCTCTTCTTTGCCGGCACGGATCTGGATGCCCGGCAGGCCCATCCGGACAAGGCCGCGAGCTGAAGACTGGATAGGGTCAAGGCGGGTGTCCCCTTCACAGGCCGGCACCGTCATCGCGAGGCGTGCAACGCCGTGGC
This sequence comes from Thioalkalivibrio sp. ALE9, assembly GCF_000377445.1. Classification (NCBI taxonomy): domain Bacteria; kingdom Pseudomonadati; phylum Pseudomonadota; class Gammaproteobacteria; order Chromatiales; family Ectothiorhodospiraceae; genus Thioalkalivibrio; species Thioalkalivibrio sp. ALE9. The sequence goes on along the minus strand of NZ_KB898143.1, from coordinate 65 downwards.
GATCGCTGACGGGATGGCCGGGCGCTGATCGAGGCGGACGTCCGGGGCGGCGTTTGGAGATGGCC
>NZ_KB898142.1:0-12905 GCF_000377445.1 Thioalkalivibrio sp. ALE9 | reverse complement strand
TCGGCCTTGCCGACATCGACCCCGATCCGATGCGTTGCCATCATCACACCTCCCGAGCTAGCTTGGAGTGGTCTGTCGGGGCCTCACCGAACGCTGGCTTGCCATCTATCGTCGGCCCCGAGCCGATCGATTCCTTATCGGCGTTTAAGGTGAGGGGTGGGACGAACTCTCCTACCGTCTGTGCCACAGGCCAGATGCCAGCTTCGTCCCTCCACCCCGACAGACCCTTTCTAGGCCTGCCACGGGTAAACATACAAGCCGGCTTGCCGGCGAAGCCCCTGCCCGCGTCTGACTTTGGCAGGGGCTTCGCCGGCAAGCCGGCTCCCACAGGGGATATGCACGGATCTCACAGATCTTGCCTATCCGCTTCTGCCACCGTACTCATATCTCTGATTCGCGCCCGAAACGCTCCCCTAACCCCCCCGGGGAACACGACCCGGAGCAATGATGCGAACCCACCCCCACTCCCCTATGCTGAGGGAAGGACCCTCAACCCGAGCGAGACTCCGATGACCGCCCCCGAACGCGACCCGACCCTGATCGACGCCGAGGCCCTGCTGGCCGAGCTCCTGGCCGCCACCCGCCGACGCCTCTGGCTGCATGCCCGCGTCGCCCTGCTGGCCGAGATCGCCGGGCCCGACCTGGGCGCGGAACTGGCCGGGATCGCACGCCGCCACCGGCATACCGACATCCGCCTGCTGGTCGACGACGACCTGGCGCTCAAGGAACAGCTTCCGAGCCTGGTGGAAAGCATCAAACGCCTGCCCAGCGCCGTCTCGGTGCGCCGCCTGGAGGCCGCCGAGGAAAGCCCGCTGACCGTCACCGCGATTGCCGACCACAGCGGCTGGATGCAGCTCACCCAGGCCGGCGGGCGCCGCATACTGCGCGGCGACGTCGACGATCGGCCGGGCACCCAGCGCGCCGTCCAGGACTTCGAGGCCAACTGGAGTCTCAGCGATGAAGCCGTCGAACTCCGCCGCCTCCTCGTCTGAGCCGCCCGACATGACCGAGCGGCGTTACCTCCTGCGAGCCGCCCTCGCGCTGGCGGCTGGCACCCTGCTCCCCGGCCTCGCCGGTGCACGCGACACCCACGCCGAGGTCGCCGTGCTGCCGCTGCAACACCGACCGGCGAACAGCCTGCTGCCCGAGCTGCAGGCCCTGTTCGGCGACACCGCCACCCTGCGCGGCGACGGCTTCCGGCTGCTGGTACGCGCCGACGCCCGCACCCTGCAACAGATCCGCGAAGTCGTCGCCGAACTCGACACGCCGGCCCAGGACCTCGTCCTCTCCGTACGCCGCCACCGCGACGCCCCGCGCACCGAACGCGGCACCGGCCTCGAGTTCGAGAGCGGCCCGGAGGGCACCGAGGGCCGCATCTCCAGCCAGCGGCTGCGCACCACCCGCCGCGACGACCAGACCCAGCACCTGCGCCTGCGCGAAGGCACCGAGGCCATCATCCTGGTCGGCGAGACCCGCGCCGCCGGCTTCCGCATCCTCCACGGCCGCGCCGGCGTCGGCCTCGAACCCCTGCTGCAGGACACCGCCCGCGGCTTCCGCGTGCGCCCCCAGGTCCAGCCCGACGGCCGCATCCGCGTCGCCATCTCTCAGCTCCACGAACGCCCCCTCCCGCGCGGCGCCGTGGACCGCGACGCCATCGACACGCAACTCACGCTGGAGCCGGGCACCTGGCACACCCTCGGCGGCGTCCACACCGAAACCGACGTCACGGAACGCGGCCTCGCCTCCCGCCGCACCACCCGCGACCGCGACACCCTCACCCTCGAAATTCGCGTCGATCCCGCCCGCTAGCCCGCTCCCATGATGCGATTCGCTTCGCTCATCGGCATCCTACGGAATAGCACTGCCCGTAGGGTGCGTTGACCCCGCGAAACGCACCCACAACGGCGGGAGTCACCCCTTCGACCAAACCCGCCAGATGGCACGCCGACACACCCGATCATCGTCCCGGAAACCGCAACGCGGTTATCCGGGATGTCCCCCGCCCGCCCGAACATACCCCTCTGGCACGCCCCCACACCGTGGTGATACAGTCGTTTAAACAATGTCTATACATCTTGCGGGTGGAGCAATGGCCGAGACACGACTGAACATCAAGCGCTGGGGCAACAATCTGGGCGTCCGGCTTCCTGCGGCCATCGCGCGCGCAGCGCAACTGGAGGCGGACCAATCCGTGATCGTCTCCGTCGAAGGCAACCAGATCGTAATCCGTCCGGAAACCACTCCATCCATGAGCCTGGAGGAACGCCTGAAAGGATTCGACCCGGACAAGCATGGCGGCGAGGCCATGTGCACGGACGTGATTGGAAATGAACGATGGTAAAGCGTGCAGCACCCAAGGACTGGGTACCCCGGCGCCGTGACGTCATCTGGATAGACTGCAACCCTCAGGCCGGGCGGGAAATGCGAGATATTCACCCCTTTCTCGTCCTGTCGCCGACCCAATTCAACGCCCGCACCTCGCTGGTTCTGGGGCTCCCCATGACCACTGCCGATTACAATGCGACCAACCCCTTCGCCGTGGTGGCGGGCACGACGCCGGATGCAAGAACCAGCTACATCCTCTGCCACCAGGTAAAGTCCTTCGACTGGCGCCAACGCAACGCGACACCCCATCCAGCCGGACAAGTGCCGCAGGGGACCTATCAGGAAGCCTGCGCGGTCCTCAACCAGATCCTCGAACTCTGCCCCGATCCCGCCTAGCGGGGAACCGACGGAGTCAAACCTTGCCTTTTGCCCCCGCGCACGAACCGACGGGGTCAGACCTTGACTTTTGCCCCCGCGGACACGATTCGACTCACTCGCGAAAAATGCAGACCGAAAGTGGAACCGACGGGGTCAAACCTTGCCTTTTGCCCGGACACGATTCGACTCACTCGCGAAAAATGCAGACCGAAATAGTCACCGATAGCTTTCAGCGTGTAGCCACCGGACGCATACGCGCGCCGAATGGCTTCATTCCTCGGGAAGCTTGCCTCCAGGAATTCGAGCGTCGGCGGCACAGGCCGCTGCTGGGCCTTGGGGTATTCCGGGTCCAAGTCCAGCCTGCCGGACTGACCTGCCAGCCGCGCCTCGACAAAGGCCTCGGAGCCAAGAAATAGCTGCGCATGCAGATCATTCCAGGGGGAGGTACGTCCGATTCCCTCATGGACAAACCGCCGATAGGCCTGCTGTCGGGAGGCGGCCGGGCCGAATTCGTCCAGCACGCGATCCGTCGATAGCCACGAGACGGCGTCCGAAAGGCCCGCGGTGGGCCGGTAGCTGCTCCACTCCCAGTCCGCAGGATCGTCGATCAGATGCGCACGCACCGGATTGAGGACGATGTAGCGCGCCAATTCCAGAAGATACGACTCGCGCTCGACCAGGATCGCCTTGTACCGGCCTTGAAGCACATGACCCACACGCCGGTGACGGCGGTTGAACCGCTGCGTGTAAACGCCGTTCAGCCACTGCATCCCCCGGCCCAGGTTCGCATCCGGCGTCTCTACCAGAAGGTGATAGTGGTTGCCCATCAGGCAGTACGAAAAGACCACCCAGTTGAATCGCTCGATTGCTCGCGCCAGCGTTTCTTCGAAGCGCCGATGGTCAACGTCATCCAGATAGATCCAGTCCCGCCGATTGCCGCGCGCCGTCACGTGATACAGCGCCCACGGATACTCCAATCGCACCGATCGAGCCATCCCTGCTCTCTCCAGCTTGTCCCTGACAATCGCTAGTACACCCTAAATCAGACCGTACCAACAACCTGATTCCTGCCGGCCTACCGCTTGCCCCGAAATTCCAACCGGGCGAACGAGAACCCCGAGGGGCAAAAGGCAAGGTTTGACCCCGTTGTCGGGGCGTTTGGCCCCGTTGTCGGGGCGTTGTCTCGAAGCTGGGATTCACCGACGCCAAATGAAGCCAGTCGCTCGGCACTGCACCTACACGGCACATGCCAGCTAGCGCCCGGGTGGCGAACCCACCAGCCTCAAACATACAAAAGGCCCCGAACGGGGCCGAAAGATACACACAAAAAACGGGGCCCCTGGGGGCCCCGCAAAACAAGCTACAAACTTGTTGTTATACCGCTTGGAAGCAGTGGTTGCCCTTAGAAGGACACCCGCAGACCACCACCGACGCCGGTGAACGAGTAATCGTCTACCAGGCCGTTGTTAGCCGGAGCCGCCGGAGCGCCCGTGAGGCCCGCGTTCTCGTCGAAGCTCGAGTACGAGACACCGGCGAACGCCATCACACGATTGGTGAAGTTATGCTTCACCGCGATGGCCGCGAAATCGGTGTTGTTATTGCTGCCATCCAGATTCGTATGGCCCAGGCTCAGCACGAAGTCGTTACGACCCATGGTGTAGACACCGGACACGAAGTAGGTGTTGCCCTTGAAGTCGCCAGCGCCAGCCGGGTCAACCTTGAAGTCTTCGACCTCACCCACGACGCGGAAAGGACCAGACTTCCAGTCTGCACCGATCTTGCTAGCGCGGAAATCGGTATTCACAAGGCCAGCCGGGGAGTAGTCATCGGCATTGGTGTGGGCCACGTACAGGTCTACCGGACCGATATCGAAGTTCAGGCGACCGGAAAGCGCCGTGTTGCTGTCATCAGCGTTATCAATGGCGGCAGCCACGTTCAGGCTGACCATACCGAAGCTGTTGCTGTAAGCCAGCACTCGATCCAGGTAAGAACCGTTGCCCAGACCACCGAAATCAGCCGGGCCGAGACGGCCACCGCCGGCACGAGCCTGCATGAAGGTGCCATTCAGCGGATCCTTGCCAGCGGTGCTGTAGGGCATGCTCATCCGACCTGCAGTCACACGGCCAAAGTCACCATCGATACCCACGTAGACGTCACGTGCGCGACCATTCTGCCCGATGCCTTCCGTGGTACGAACATCCTGCTCGATTTTCAAGAGGCCCGTCAGACCATTGCCCAGGTCGTGGTTGGCAAGGAAACCAATACGGTTGGGGCCGTTACCGTCAGAGGCCCAACCAGCAGCGCCGGCATCCTGCATGCGGAAGCCGCTGTCAAAGCCGTCGGGACCGCCGCTATGATGGACGATCTGCGTCTGCAGCTGGCCGAACAGGGTGACGTTGGAGTCGGCGGCGGCGAAGGCCGGGACTGCGAAGGCGCCGGCAACGGCGACTGCGAGAATCTGTTTTTTCATGTTGCGTATCTCCCAGGAGAGGTATGTGTTCGTTTCTACGCCTGCATCCACGGTCGATGCCGCGAATGACAGGTGTTTTATATACACCACGGTGTCTCGTTTCAACCCCTCGGCGGGAAAAAATTGCCACAGTGCGGGGGTATCCGTGACCGGGAGCGCTTTTTGGTAGATCAACGACTTGCGTGCGGAGGCTTCGAGGGCGCTTGAATTGGTTTGCAACATGCTGAATTACTGGGTTAATGGGCTACAGCTTATGATTTCCCCGCGGGACGTGGCGAGAATTCGATCAGGTTTTGCTTATTTTTCTCGGGTTTGCGGGGGCCGTGGCATTTTTCGGATCTGAAGGGGCCGGATCGTCGGGTCGGATGCGTTGGGTTTTTGCAACAAGCGATGGTTTGGGCCGGGTCATGGACGGGGTGTTGCGGAAAGCAGACAGCGTGTGCGGCGGTATGAGCGTGGGTCGTGACGACTAGAGGGTTTTCGGGCTTTGGCGGGGGCTTCGCGGGCGAGCCCGCTCCCACAGGGTGGAAGGAAAGAAAGGGAGAGGCTGGTAGCCGGGCGCAGGCCGGAGGTTCGAGGGGAGGGCCTCTCGTTCGGTCGTCCCGGAAACCACGCTGGGGTTATCCGGAACCTCGTGCCTGGGTGGTAGTAGGTACGCCGGGTATCGCTCCAAGGCTGGTGGTCCCGGCTCTTCGCTTCGGTGCGGCCGGGATGCCGACGGGGGCGGATACGGGCGGCGCATGCTGCTGGGGAGGGTCGAGGGTGACAGCGCTGGCTACGGCGATCCGATTGAAACTCGACGCGGGATGGCCTGAACCGTCAGGTGGTGCTCGAAAACACAGCGACCCCGGCTCGGCGAGCCGCGGTGATCAGGGCTTGGTCCAGTGTAGCGAAGGTGGCGCCGTACTGAAGCGCGAGTGCGAGATAGGAGGCATCGTACGCGGAAAGGCCATAACGCCTGGCCAGTTGAAGCGTAAGGCCGAAGACCGGATCGATGCCGCCCGGATCAACGGCCACCATGAGATCCTGCAGTAGCGCGAGGAAACGCGTGGTTTCAGCTTCAGTCACCAGGCCCTGGCTTTCCGCACGGGCGACCACGTTGGCGACCTCCAACGGCCAGACGGATGGCGCGATCAGACGGATATCGCCCGACTCGATGGAACGCAGGACCGTTGCCGCGACTTCCTGGTCGGCGGGACTACCATCGGACAGCAACCAGCGCATCACGATGGAATTGTCGAACACGAGATCCATCAGTCACGCCCCGACTCGACCAGGGCCTTGATATCCACTGCCCCGCGCGCTGGAGCCTCGGCCATCAGCTGCCGGAGACTCCGCGCGGCCTGCACACGCCTGGGCGCATCGTCCTCCTCCAGTGGTACAAGCGCAGCCACAGGACGGCCCCGCTGCGTGATGGTAAAACGCCCGCCCGCCTGCACCTTTCGGAGGAAACCGGAAAGGTGTGTCTTGGCATCGTGAGCCCCGATGATTTCGTGATGAGACATGGCTGCACCCCAATGGACCGGTGGGTGGACTGGTTGATATCAATATAGCACGCACAAAAACCTGTGGCGGCGCGCGGGTAAGAGGTTGATAGCGCCGATGAAGAGCCCCGGCTTTGGCGGGGGCTTCGCGGGCAAGCCCGCTCCTACGCGGCTTCAGGCAACGGCACCCGTGGGAGGCTGCTTGCAGGCGAAGCGCCTGCCCGTGCCGACCTTTGGCAGGGGCTTCGCCGCCAAGGCGGACGGAGAAGATTCGGCGGTTGGGTAGCCGCGCGTTTGGGGCTAGTCGAGGCCGAAGGCGCGCAGGGCGAAGCGGCGTTTTAGCGGGGTCGCCTGGTCGACCAGGCTGATGCCGAGGCCGCGCAGTTCGGGGAGGCCGGCGGCGTGAGTGCCGAAGATCAGGCGGAAGCCGTCCATCGCGCGCTGCATGAAGGCGTTCTCTGCGCGGCGGTCACGGGTGTAGGCGCGCAGGACTGTCTCCGCACCCGGGTCGCGGCGGGCGGGGCCGTGCAGGCGCTCGACCAGGGCGCGGGCGTCGGCCAGGCCGAGGTTCAGGCCCTGGCCGGCCAGCGGGTGGATGGTGTGGGCGGCATCGCCTGCCAGCGCGACGCGGCCGGCGTGGTAGTCGCGGGCATGGCGCGCCACCAGCGGGAAGCTGGCGCGCCGGGAGGTGTCGGTGACGACACCCAGGCGGTGGTCGATCGCCTCTGCCAGCGCCGCGCAGAATCCAGCGTCGTCCAGCGCCAGCGTTGCGTCCGCCTGGTGCTCGGGCTGGGACCAGACGATGGAGCTGCGCCCATCCGCCAGTGGCAGGAACGCGATGATCTGGTCGTCGACGAAGCGCTGCCAGGCGGTGTCCTCGTGCGGGCGCTCGGTGGTCACGGTCGCGACCACGCCGCGGGCGTGATAGTCCTGCTCGCGCACCGGGATGCCCATGCGGTGGCGTAGTGGGGACTGCGCACCGTCGGCCGCGACCACCAAACGGGCGGAGGCGAGCCGCGCGTGCTGCGGTCCGTAGAGGTCGACCCGATCCGGGCGCGCATCCACGCTCTTCCATTCGGTCTCCGGCCACAGGTCGACACCGGCGGCCTCAAGCTCGGCCCACAGCACGGCCTCCAGTGCCGCGTGCTCGACGGTCCAGCCCAGCGCCGGCACGCCCAGCTCGTCGGCATCGAAGCGGATATGCCCCGGGCCGTGCGCGTCCCATACGCTCATGCCGGAGAAGGCGTGGGCGCGGCGCGCCTCCAGCGCGTCCTGCACGCCCAGTGTGTCGAGGAAGTCCATCGAGGCGATGTTCAGCGTGGCCACCCGCGTGACGGGCGTGGCGTCAGTAAAGGTGGGCGCGGCGCTGCGTTCCAGCAGCCCCACGCGCAGGCCCTGGCGCGCCGCGCCCAGCGCGATAGCGCCGCCGACGGCACCGGCACCGACCACGAGCAGGTCCAGCACCTCGCCTGTGGGGCGTGCGCTCATGCCGCGCCCTCCACATCCGGCCGGGCCAAATGGCGGGCCGTGTGGCGCGGCAACGGGCCCAGGCCCATGGCGGCCCGTGCGATCCGATCCCGCGCCGGGCGCAGGCGGTCGACGGCCATCATGCCGCTGCCCAGCGCATGCCCGCGCAGGCCGGCCGCGTGCAGCATGCCGCGGGCCAGGAAATCGGTCGTGGCGACCACGCCGGTCACGTCGCGTCGGCGGGCCTGCGCATAGGCTTCGAGCGTGGCCGCCGCGCCGGGGTCGGTCACGAAACGCGGGGTGCCGTCCGGCTCGCGCCCGTCGCGCAGTGCGCCCAGCAGTGTGGCGACATCGCGCAGGGACAGGTTCAGCCCCTGCCCCGCCACCGGGTGCACTGCGTGCGCGGCATTGCCCAGCAACAGCGCGCGTTCCGCGACCGGCTCGGGGGCGTGCACCCGCTCCAGCGGAAAACGCACCACGCGGCTGGCCGGGCGCAGGCGGCCCAGGCTCCAGCCGAAACGGGCCTGCAGCTCGCGCAGGCGCTCGGCCTCGTCCAGTTTCAGGCGGCGCTCGCAGGCCTCCGGCGGGGCCACCCAGACGACGTTCATGCGCCCGTCCGCCTGCGGCAGCAAGGCCAGCGGCCCCTCGTCGGTAAAGCGCTCGAAGGCCTGGCCGTTGTGCGGCCGCGCCGGCTGCACGTCAAAGACCAGGGCATCCGCCGCGTAACGCAGGCGGTTCACCGGCAGACCCAGGGCCTTGCGCGTGGGGGACTGGATGCCGTCGGCGGCCAGGATCAGGCGGGCGGCCCAGGTGTCCTCGCCTTCGACGCCGTCGATGCGCAGCACGCGGCGCCCATCCGTCACGTCCCCCACGCCCGCCAGCGTGGACTGGTAGCGCACATCCACACCGGCGTCGCGACAGGCCGCGTCCAGCATCGGCTCCAGCGCGACGGCCGGCACCACCTGCCCGAGGGCCTGGCGGCCATGGTCGGCGGCATTCAGATGCACCCGCCCCAGCCCGCCGCGACGGCTGACGACGATGGAGCGGATCGCGGTCGCCCGTTCCGCCAGCGGCGCCCAGTACCCGAGATCGTCGAGGAACTGCACCGAGCCGGCCGCCAGGGCATAGCCACGGGTGTCGTTGGCGTGTGCATCCGGCGCGGGTGGTGCCCCGCGCTCGAACAGCGTGACCGCATAGCCCGCACGCGCCAGAGTGCAGGCGGCGAGGCCGCCGACAGGCCCGCCGCCGACGATGGCGATGTCGCAGGTGTTTGTAGTCAAGACTCACCCCGCAAGGGTGGGTCCGACGCCCCATTCGCCTGCAAGCAGGCTCCCACGGAGGATCGTGCATGCTGCTTCCTGTAGGAGCCTGCTTGCAGGCGAATCGCCCCGGTCCGGACTCCGGGTCGTTCACGAAAAAGGAAGAGACGATGGGCGGGCATGGTCAGTCCCAGCCCGGGAGGTCGCCGGCCATGCAGGCCTCGATGTCGGCGACGGTCTTGGGGCAGTCGGCGGTGAGGATCTCGAAGCCGTCGCGGGTGACGGCGACGTCGTCCTCGATGCGCACGCCGATGCCGCGCAGTTCCTTCGGCGCATCACTGTAGGGCCCGAAATAAAGCCCGGGTTCCACTGTCATCACCATGCCGGGTTCGAGCTGGCGCCAGGCGTCGCCGACGCGGTAGTCGCCGACATCGTGCACGTCCAGCCCCAGCCAGTGCCCGGTGCGGTGCATATAGAACGGGCGGTAGGCCTGGTCGCGGATCAGCTTGTCCAGGCGGCCCTTGAGCACGCCCAGCTCCTTGAGCCCGCGGGTCAGTTCGCGCACGGCGGTGGCGTGCGGGGTGTCCCAGTCATTGCCCGGGCGTACCTGTTCGATCGCGGCGAGCTGGGCGGCCAGCACGCACTCGTAGACCTCGCGCTGGCGTTCGTCGAAACGACCGGAGACCGGAAAGGTGCGGGTGATGTCGGACGCATAGCCCTGCACCTCGCAGCCGGCGTCGATCAGCAGGAGGTCACCGGCGTTCAGTTCCGCGCGGTTCTCGATGTAGTGCAGGATACAGCCGTTCTCGCCGCCACCGACGATGGAGGGATACGCGGTCTCGGTTCCGTAGCGGTGGAACTCGTGCAGCAGCTCGGCCTCCACCGCGAACTCGGTCACCCCCGGCCGGCAGGCCTGCATCGCGCGCACATGCGCCTGCGAGGAGATCGCGGCCGCGTGGCGCATCAATTTGAGCTCGGGGGCCTTCTTGAACAGCCGCTGCTCGTGCAGGTGGTGCTCCACCGCGACGAACTCGTGCGGTGCACGCACGCCGTTGCGGGCCTTGGCCCGTACACGGTTCACCCAACCGAACAGGCGCTGGTCCAGCGGCTCGTCGCGCCCGAACGGGGCGGCCAGCACGGCGCGGTTCTCCATCAGCCCCGGCAGGATCTCGTCGATGTCCTCGATCGGGAAGGCGCACTCGGCCCCATGGGTCTCCATCGCACCGTCCGGCCCGGCGCGGCGGCCCTGCCAGGTCTCCTGGGTCGGGTCGCGGTCGCGGCAGAACAGGATGTATTCGCCAGCCGGCCGCCCCGGCACCAGCACCGCCACCGCATCCGGCTCCGGGAAGCCGGTCAGGTAAAGGAAGTCGCTGTCCTGACGGAAGGGATACTCGACATCCCGGTTGCGGGTGCGCTCGTGAGCGGCAGGAACGACGATGATCGCCTCGGGTCCGAGCGCCCGCATCAGACGCTGGCGGCGCCGGGCGAACTCGCCCTGGGGGATCTCCGGCATCCGGCCCGGCCGGGGGGCTTGTCGCGTTCGCGTCATTGCATCGGGATCCGTTTCGGGTCGTCCGGGGCCAGCTCGTCGGCGATCAGCAAAACGCCCACGCGCACATACTCATTAAGCTCCTCGAAGGCGGCGGCGTTTTCCTCGTCGTCGTCGGGCTCCAGTTCGATGCGCGCGATCTCCGCGAAATCACGCAGGATCTCGCTGGCCTCGGCCGAGGGCTTCAGCTTACCCAAACGCGGCGTCTGCCCCAGCCCGGCGATGAAGCCGTCCACCCATTCCGACAGGGCCTGCGCCTGCGCCTCGATGGCTTCGTCCTCCGGCAGCAGTGGGCCGAAGCCCAGTTCCACGTCATACAGCTGGGCCAGCAGCGCGCGCCGGATCGCCTCCACGGTCTTGCCGAAGCGGTCCCCCGCGCCTTCGGTCAGCGGCAGGGCCTCGCCCAGGCTGCGCACCAGAGCGTCGACGTCGGCGCCCGGGTCCGCCACCAGGCAGCCGGTGAACAGCCCGTGGGCGGAGGCCGGCGTCTGCGCGAAGCCCATGCTGCGCAGTCCGTGCTCCAGCTGTTCGCGCAGGGCGACGGGATCGCGCTCCAGCCCATCCTGCGCCTTCGCGTTGCCGGTGCCTGGGTCGCCGACCATCAGAAGCTCTCCAGCCGCGCTTCGTAAGGGAAGAGCAGAAAGCGATAGAGATCGTCACCCACCTGCAGGTGCGTAAACTGCGGCTCGCCCAGCTTGATCGCGCTGGAACCGGTGGAGGACAGCATATTGAGACCGAAGCGTTTCTCTTCGATCAAGGCGTTCAACAGCTGCTCCAGCTCCGCGTGCGGCACGGTCCCCGTGTTGTCGACGATCCGGCACGGCTTTCCGTTATGGGCCGTGCCCTCGATCACGGTGGCCTCGGGGCCGGGTTCGGGGGGCTGGGTCATGGGCAGCAACACTTTCTGGGAACGGGATTCGCCGTATTGTGGCCAGCGCGGGCACCGGGCCGCAACAAACCCCGGTGCCACAAGTGTGCGATCCCCAAAAAGTGAATGTGTTCCAGCAAGAAGATGAGCCAAGTTGACGCTTCGCGCGAAGCCCTCCTAGACTCCATGAATCACACGCCCTGCGGCGAAGGCCGCCTGCCAACCGGGACCGAGGCCATGCAGCCGAACGACGATTCCGCGATCGACCCGACCGAACGCCTGGAGGCCGCCATCACGCGCCTGCTGGAGGAGCACGCGGCCCTGCGCGAAGAAAACCACCTCCTGCAGGAGCAGGTCCGCCAGCTCAAGGGCGAGCGCGCGGCCTTCAAGGAGCGCAATGAGCAGGCGCGCCACCGGGTCGAGAACATGATCGCGCGCCTGCGCTCGATGGAGCACAGCGAATGAGCCAATCCGAACCCGTCCGCGTCTCCATCATGGGCAAGGAGTACCAGATCGCCTGCCCGCCCGACGAGCGCGCCGACCTGTTTGCCTCCGCGTCGCTGATTGACGAGCGCATGCGCGAGCTGCGCGACGGCGGGCGCATCGTCGGCGCCGAGCGCATCGCGGTGATGGTGGCGCTGAATCTGGCGCACGAGCTGCTGGAATGCCAGCAGCAGAAGGCCGGTGGCGACTCCGCCGGCAGTTCGGCGCGACTGGTCGCCCTCGCCGACCGCATCGAACAAACCCTGGGCTCGTCGCGCTAGCGCCATCGACGGCGCCCCGCCGCCCTCCCCTTTTCCCGGCCATGCCCGGCCCGGGGATGGCCCGCCACCCTCTACCCCATAATCATCATCCGGCGTTTTCGGAGGATTCGGTCGGCCGCCTGCCTCGTGGTGGCTGGTCCTGGTTCGTCCTCCGGTGTTTAGGGTGCCTTCGGTCCGCAACCTGCCGATTTTTGGCTAGGCCTGGTTCGTCCTCTGGTGTTTACGTGCCTTCGATCCACATACTGCCGTGCGCTGACTCGCCAGCGCGCCCCGAGTGACTTCTTTGCTCGTGCAAAGAAGTCACCAAGAAACACGCCCGACTGCCGCGACCCCGGCCCGCT
>NZ_KB898141.1:0-15343 GCF_000377445.1 Thioalkalivibrio sp. ALE9 | reverse complement strand
CATCGCCGCCGTCAGCGTCGTTTTCCCATGGTCCACATGACCAATCGTCCCCACATTCACATGCGGCTTCTTACGCTCGAACTTTTCCTTGGACACAGCTCAAACCTCTTGCAGTTCTTTCAAATAACGCGAATTCGGTATCAGGACGCCTTGGCGGCAACCGCCTCGGCGATCTGGGCGGGGGCCTCGGCGTACTTCTCGAATTCCATCGAGTAGGTCGCGCGGCCCTGGCTCATCGAGCGCAGCTGGGTCGAGTAGCCGAACATCTCGGACAGCGGCACCTCGGCCTTCAGCAGCTTCTGGCCGGCCACGTCTTCCATGCCCTTCACCAGACCCCTGCGGCGATTAAGGTCGCCCATCACGTCGCCCATGTACTCCTCGGGCGTCTCGACCTCGACCTTCATCATCGGCTCGAGCAGCACAGCACCCGCCTTCAGGGCGCCTTCCTTGAAGGCCATCGAACCGGCCACCTTGAACGCCATCTCGTTGGAGTCGACGTCATGGTAGGAACCGTCGAACAGGGTGACCTTGACGTCCTCGACCGGATACCCGGCGAGCACACCGTTGGCCATCTGTTCTTCGATGCCCTTGGAGACGGCCGGGATGTAATCCTTCGGCACCACACCACCCACGATGGCGTTCTCGAACTTGTAGCCTTCGCCCGGCTCCAGCGGCTCGATGCGGATCCAGACGTGACCGTACTGTCCGCGACCACCGGACTGGCGCACGAACTTGCCTTCCTGTTCGACCGTCTTGCGGATGGTCTCGCGGTAGGCCACCTGGGGCTGACCCACGTTCGCCTCGACCTTGAATTCCCGCTTCATGCGGTCGACCAGCACCTCCAGGTGCAGCTCGCCCATGCCGGAGATGATGGTCTGCCCGGATTCCTCGTCGGTCCGCACGCGGAACGACGGATCTTCCTGCGCCAGCTTGTTCAGCGCGATACCCATCTTTTCCTGGTCGGTCTTGGTTTTCGGCTCGACCGCGATGGAGATCACCGGATCCGGGAACTCCATGCGCTCCAGTTCGACCGGGTCGTTCGGGTCGCACAGCGTGGTCCCGGTGTACAGGTCCTTCAAACCGACCACGGCGCCGATGTCACCCGCGCGCAGCTCCTTGATCTCCTCGCGGGAGTTCGAGTGCATCTGCAGGATGCGGCCGATGCGCTCGCGTCGATTGTTCTGCGTGTTCAGGACCGAGTCGCCGGCCGACAGCACGCCAGAGTAGACGCGCACGAAGGTCAGCGAGCCGACGTAGGGGTCGGTCATGATCTTGAACGCCAGCGCGGCGAACGGCTCGTCATCGGAGGCGTGCTTCTCGACCGGCTCCTCGGTGCCGGCCTTGACGCCCTTGATGGCCTTGACCTCTTCCGGCGACGGCAGGTACTCGACGACCGCGTCGAGCATCGCCTGCACACCCTTGTTCTTGAACGCGGAGCCGCACAGCATCGGCACGATCTCGAGCTCGATGGTGCGGTGGCGCAGCGCAGACTTGATCTCTTCCTCGCTGAGGGTGCCCTCGTTGAGGTACTTGTCCATCAGCTCTTCGTTGGCCTCGGCGGCCGCCTCGAGCATGTTCTCGCGCCACTTCTCGGCGTCGGCCTTCAGCTCGTCCGGAATATCCTTGTACTCGAAGGAGATCCCGAAGTTGTCCTCGTCCCAGTAGATGGCCTGCATCTTCACCAGGTCGATCACGCCCTTGAACTGGTCCTCCGCGCCGATCGGCAGCTGGATCGGGACCGGGTTCGCCTGCAGGCGCTCCTTCATCTGTTCATAGACGCGCAGGAAGTCGGCGCCGGCGCGGTCCATCTTGTTGACGAACGCCATACGCGGCACGGCGTACTTGGTCGCCTGGCGCCACACGGTCTCGGACTGCGGCTGCACACCACCGACCGCGCAATACACCATGACCGCGCCGTCGAGCACACGCATGGAGCGCTCGACCTCGATGGTGAAGTCCACGTGCCCGGGGGTATCGATGATATTCACCCGGTGCTCGTCGAACTGCTTGGCCATGCCGGACCAGAAGCTGGTGGTCGCCGCGGAGGTGATGGTGATCCCGCGCTCCTGCTCCTGCTCCATCCAGTCCATCACGGCTGCACCGTCATGCACCTCGCCGATCTTGTGCGACAGACCGGTGTAGAACAGGATGCGTTCGGTCGTCGTCGTCTTGCCGGCGTCGATGTGCGCGCTGATCCCGATGTTCCGGTAGCGCTTAAGTGGGGTCTTGCGTGCCACGGTGAGCCTCTCTAAACAGATTTACCAGCGGAAATGGGCGAACGCCTTGTTCGCTTCCGCCATGCGGTGAGTGTCTTCGCGCTTCTTCACGGCCGAGCCCTTGCTGTCGGCGGCGTCCATCAGTTCGCCAGCCAGCTTCAGGGCCATGGTCCGTTCGCCACGCTTGCGGGCGGCCTCGACCACCCAGCGCATCGCCAGCGCGTCCTGACGCACCGAGCGGACTTCCACCGGAACCTGATAGGTCGCACCACCGACGCGGCGCGACTTGACCTCGACGCGCGGACGGATGTTGTCCAGGGCACGCTCCAGCGCACCCATCCCGTCGCCCTGCTTGGACTCGATCTGGTCCAGGGCGCCGTACACGACCTGCTCGGCGACGGACTTCTTGCCGTCACGCATGACCGTGTTGATGAACTTGGCCAGGCGCTCGCTTCCGAACTTCGGGTCGGGGAGGATGTGACGCTTGGGGGCAGCTGCTCTTCTAGACATGTTTCAGTTCCCGGACTGGATCTCGGTTAGGATTTCTTGGGACGCTTGGTGCCGTACTTGGACCGGCCCTGGGCACGCTTCTGCACGCCCTGGGTATCCAGGCTGCCGCGCACCGTGTGGTAGCGCACACCCGGGAGGTCCTTCACGCGGCCGCCCCGGATCAGGACCACCGAGTGCTCCTGCAGGTTGTGGCCTTCCCCACCGATGTAGCTACTGACTTCGTAGCCATTGGTCAGCCGCACGCGCGCAACCTTGCGCAGCGCCGAGTTCGGCTTTTTCGGGGTGGTCGTGTAGACACGGGTGCAGACCCCGCGCTTCTGCGGGGAACCCTGCAGCGCCGGCACATCGCTCTTTTCGACGGGGCGCTTGCGGGGCTTGCGTACCAACTGGTTGATCGTGGCCATGAAACCCTTTCTCCTAGCCTAAAAATAACGACAGGCCGGCGCCGAGACCGGCCTGTCGAGGGAGCGGAATTCTAATCGCCGCCCCCGTGAGTGTCAAGATGGGACGGGTCACTCGGACCCGTCTTCCGCGGTACCCGGATCGGTGGTGGCGGGCTCGGACTCGGCGGTGGCCGCCTGGGTCTCCTCGACCGCCTCGAACTCGGGCATTTCCAGCGCGCGCTTGCGACGGCGCTCCTTGTGGTAGGCGAGGCCCGTCCCGGCGGGGATCAGGCGCCCGACAATCACGTTCTCCTTCAGACCGCGCAGGTCGTCGCGGGCGCCACGGGTGGACGCCTCGGTCAGCACGCGGGTGGTCTCCTGGAAGGAGGCCGCGGAGATGAACGACTCGGTGACCAGCGAGGCCTTGGTGATCCCGAGCAGCACGCGCTCGTAGGTCGCCGGCTGCTGATCCGCACCCAGTTGTTCGTTCTCCTCGAGGACACGCACGCGATCGACCTGGTCCCCGGCGAGGAACTTGGTATCGCCGGCGTCCACGATGTTCACCTTGCGCATCATCTGGCGGACGATCACCTCGATGTGCTTGTCGTTGATCTTCACGCCCTGCAGGCGGTAGACGTCCTGGATCTCCTGCACCTGGTACTCGGCCAGGGTGGTGACACCCCGCAGACGCAGGATGTCGTGCGGGTCCAGCTCGCCATCGACTACGACCTCGCCACGCTCCACGCGCTCGCCCTCGAAGACGTTCACGGTCCGCAGCTTCGGGATCAGCATCTCGACCGGGTCGCCCTTGTCCGGGGTGATCACCAGGCGCTGCTTGCCCTTGGTCTCCTTGCCGAACGACACGGTACCCGAGATCTCCGCCAGCACCGCCGGCTCCTTCGGACGGCGTGCCTCGAACAGGTCGGCCACGCGGGGCAGACCCCCGGTGATATCACGGGTCTTGGAGGACTCCTGCGGCAGGCGCGCGATGACGTCACCGACCTCGACCCGGGCGTTGTCCTCCAGGTTGAAGATCGCGTTGGCCGGCAGCATGTACTGCGCGGGCATGTCGGTGCCCGGGATGTACACCTCGTTGCCGTCGTCGTCGAGCAGCTTGACCGTCGGGCGCAGGTCCTTTCCGGCCGACGAGCGGCTCTTCGGATCCAGCACCACGTTGGACGACAGCCCGGTGAACTCGTCGGTCTCCTTGGTGACGGTGACGTTCTCGACGAAATCCGCCAGACGGATGTTACCGGCCACCTCGGTGACGATCGGATGGGTATGCGGATCCCAGGTCGCGACCTCCTGGCCGGCCTCGACGGTGTCCCCGTCGTGGACCGTGATGGTCGCGCCGTACGGGATCTTGTAACGCTCGCGCTCGCGACCCTGGTCGTCGATCACGCCCAGCTCGCCGGAACGCGACACCGCGACCAGGTTGCCGGCCTTGTTGGTGACCGTCTTCAGGTTGTGCAGACGCGCGGCCCCGGAGTTCTTCACCTGGATCGCGCTGACCGTCACCGCGCGGCTCGCGGCCCCGCCGATGTGGAAGGTACGCATGGTCAGCTGGGTACCCGGCTCGCCTATCGACTGCGCGGCGATGACGCCCACGGCCTCCCCGGCGTTGACCTCGTGGCCACGGGCCAGATCACGCCCGTAGCACTTGGCGCAGATGCCCTGGCGGGTCTCGCAGGTGATCGCCGAACGCACCAGCACCTCGTCCACCGACGCGCCGTCCAGGGTGTCCACCATGGCCTCGTCCAGCAGGGTGCCCGCGGGCACCAGCACCTCGTCGGTGCCCGGGCGGAGCACGTCCACCGCGGTGGTACGCCCCAGCACGCGATCGCGCAGCGGCTCCACGACGTCGCCACCCTCGATGATCGGCTTCATCAACAGGCCCTGCTCGGTGCCGCAATCCGGCTCGGTCACCACAACGTCCTGGGAGACATCCACCAGGCGACGGGTCAGGTAACCCGAGTTCGCGGTCTTCAGCGCGGTATCGGCCAGGCCCTTGCGCGCCCCGTGGGTCGAGATGAAGTACTGCAGGACGTTCAGACCCTCGCGGAAGTTCGCGGTGATCGGCGTCTCGATGATGGAGCCGTCCGGCTTGGCCATCAGGCCGCGCATGCCGGCCAGCTGTCGGATCTGCGCGGCGGAACCACGCGCGCCGGAATCGGCCATCATGAAGATCGAGTTGAACGAGTTCTGCTCGACCGTTTCGCCGTCCTTGTTGGTGACCTGCTCCTTGCCGAGGCGTTCCATCATGGCCTTGGCGACCTGGTCATTGCAGTGCGACCAGATATCCACGACCTTGTTGTAGCGCTCGCCCTTGGTGACGAGACCAGAGGCGTACTGATCCTCGATCTCCTTCACCTGGTCCTCGGCGCCCTGCAGGATCGGGTGCTTCTCGTCCGGGATCACCATGTCGTCTGCGCAGAAAGACACGCCGGCACGGGTGGAGTAGTAAAAGCCCGCGTACATCAGCTGGTCCGCGAACACGACCGTGTCCTTCAGGCCCAGGCGGCGGTAGCAGGAGTTGATCAGCCCGGAGATCGCCTTCTTGTTCAGCTCGCGGTCGATCAGCTCGAACGGCAGGCCCTTGGGCATGATGCGCGACAGGATCGCGCGACCGACCGTGGTCTCCACGCGCATGGACGGCAGCGCTTCGCCCTCGGCGACGTCGGCCATGGTGTCCGCGATGCGCACGGTGATGCGCGCATGCAGGTCCACCTGCTTGTGCTCGTAGGCGCGGTGCACCTCGTCCACGTCGGAGAAGGTCATCCCTTCGCCCTTGGCGTTGACCTTCTCGCGCGACAGGTAGTACAGACCCAGCACGATATCCTGCGACGGCACGATGATCGGCTCGCCGTTGGCCGGCGACAGCACGTTGTTGGAGGACAGCATCAGCGTGCGCGCCTCCAGCTGGGCCTCCAGCGACAGCGGCACGTGCACGGCCATCTGGTCACCGTCGAAGTCGGCGTTGAACGCGGCACAGACCAGCGGATGCAGCTGGATCGCCTTGCCCTCGATCAGCACCGGTTCGAAGGCCTGGATGCCCAGGCGGTGCAGGGTCGGGGCACGGTTCAGCATCACCGGGTGCTCGCGGATCACCTCTTCGAGGATGTCCCAGACCTCGGGGCCTTCCTTCTCCACGGCCTTCTTGGCGGCCTTGATGGTCGTGGCCAGGCCACGGCGCTGCAGCTTGCCGAAGATGAACGGCTTGAACAGTTCCAGCGCCATGCGCTTGGGCAGGCCGCACTGGTGCAGGCGCAGAGTCGGACCGACCACGATCACGGAACGACCGGAGTAGTCGACGCGCTTGCCCAGCAGGTTCTGGCGGAAGCGGCCCTGCTTGCCCTTGATCATGTCGGCCAGGGACTTCAGCGGGCGCTTGTTGGTGCCGGTGATCGCACGACCGCGACGCCCGTTGTCCAGCAGCGCATCCACGGACTCCTGCAGCATGCGCTTTTCGTTGCGCACGATGATGTCCGGGGCGTTCAGCTCCAGCAGGCGGCGCAGCCGGTTGTTCCGGTTGATCACCCGGCGGTACAGGTCGTTCAGGTCGGAGGTCGCGAAGCGGCCACCGTCCAGCGGCACCAGCGGGCGCAGGTCCGGCGGCAGCACCGGCAGGACCTTCATGATCATCCACTCCGGCTTGTTGCCGGACTCGAGGAAGGACTCGACCAGCTTGAGCCGCTTGCCCAGACGCTTGATCTTGGTCTCGGAGCCGGTCTCGGCCAGCTCCTGGCGCAGCTTGGCAGCCTCGGCCGGCAGATCCATCTCCTTCAGCAGGCTCAGCACGGCCTCGGCGCCCATCAGCGCGGTGAAGTCGTCGCCGTGCTCTTCCATTGCCTCGAGGTATTCCTCGTCGGTCAGGAGCTGGCGCTTCTCGAGCGTGGTGAAGCCCGGATCGGTCACGATGAAGGACTCGAAGTAGAGCACCTTCTCGATGTCCTTCAGGGTCATGTCCAGCAGCAGGCCGATGCGGGACGGTAGGCTCTTGAGGTACCAGATGTGGGCGACCGGCGAGGCCAGGTCGATATGCCCCATGCGCTCGCGGCGCACCTTGGTCTGGGTGACCTCGACGCCGCACTTCTCGCAGACCACGCCGCGATGCTTCAGGCGCTTGTACTTGCCGCACAGGCACTCGTAGTCCTTCACCGGCCCGAAGATCTTCGCGCAGAACAGGCCGTCACGCTCCGGCTTGAAGGTCCGGTAGTTGATGGTCTCCGGCTTCTTCACCTCGCCAAAGGACCAGGAACGGATCTGGTCCGAGGACGCCAGTCCGATGCGGATCGCATCGAACTCTTCCGGCTGGGTCTGCTGCTTGAACAGATTCAGGAGGTCTTTCATTCGCTTGCCTCACAAACTTGGTTTCGAGGGGCGCGCACGCCCCGTCGGATCACAATCGGATCGGAGAAGATCAGTCCTGCTCGAGCTCGATATTGATGCCGAGCGCCTTGATCTCCTTCATGAGCACGTTGAACGACTCGGGGACGTTGGCCTCCATGTGGTGCTCACCGTCAACGATGTTCTTGTACATCTTGTTACGGCCCTGCACGTCGTCCGCCTTCACCGTCAGCATCTCCTGCAGGGTGTAGGCGGCGCCGTAGGCCTCCAGTGCCCAGACCTCCATTTCGCCGAAGCGCTGACCGCCGAACTGCGCCTTGCCGCCCAGCGGCTGCTGGGTGACCAGCGAGTACGGGCCGGTGGAACGCGCATGCATCTTGTCGTCCACCAGGTGGTTCAGCTTCAGCATGTGCATGTAGCCCACGGTAACCGGGCGATCGAATTCGTCGCCGGTGCGGCCATCGTAGAGCTGGGCCTGCCCGGTCTCGGGCAGGTCCGCCAGCCGCAGCATCTCCTTGATCTCGGCCTCTTCGGCACCGTCGAATACCGGCGTCGCCATCGGCACGCCACCGCGCAGGTTCTTGCACAGGGTGATGATCTCGGCATCCGACATGGAGTCGAGGTCCACCTTGCGCTCGCGGTGGTTGTAGATCTTGTCGAGGAACTCGCGCAGCTTCGCGATCTCGGCCTGCGCCTCGAGCATGCGGTTGATCTTGTCGCCCAGGCCCTTGGCGGCCCACCCGAGGTGAACCTCCAGCACCTGCCCGACGTTCATGCGCGAGGGCACGCCCAGCGGGTTCAGCACCACGTCGACCGGGGTCCCGTCCTCGAGGAACGGCATGTCCTCTTCCGGCACGATCATCGAGATCACGCCCTTGTTGCCGTGGCGACCGGCCATCTTGTCGCCCGGCTGCAGGCGACGCTTCACGGCCACGTACACCTTGACCATCTTCTGCACGCCCGGCGGCAGGTCGTCGCCCGCGGCCAGCTTGGCCTTCTGGTGCTCGAACTTCTTCTCGAACGCCTCGTGCTGGTCCTGGATCTGACGACCAAGGTCCTCCAGCTGGGAGTTGACCGCGTCGTCCTTCAGCCGCACCTCGAACCACTTGTCGCGGGACAGGCCCTGCAGGTACTTCTTGGTGACCTTGGAGCCGTCACCCAGGCCGTCCGGCCCGCCGGCGGCGGTCTTGTTGACCAGCAGCTTCTCCACGCGGGCGTAGATATCGTCCTCGTAGATGCGCAGCTGGTCCTTCAGGTCCTTCTGCACGGCGGCGAGATCGTCGGCCTCGATCGACTTGGCGCGGGCGTCCTTCTCCACACCGTCGCGGGTGAACACGCGCACGTCGATCACCGTACCCTCGATGCCGGACGGCACACGCAGGGAGGTGTCCTTCACGTCGGAGGCCTTCTCGCCGAAGATCGCCCTCAGGAGCTTCTCTTCCGGCGTCAGCTGGGTCTCGCCCTTCGGCGTGACCTTGCCCACCAGGATGTCACCCGGATTCACCTCGGCGCCGACATACACGACGCCGGACTCGTCCAGCTTGTTCAGCAGGGACTCGGAGACGTTCGGGATATCCGCGGTGATCTCTTCCTGGCCCAGCTTGGTGTCGCGGGCGACACAGTTGAGCTCCTCGATATGGATGGTGGTGTAGCGGTCCTCCTGCACCACGCGCTCCGAGATCAGGATCGAGTCCTCGAAGTTGTAGCCGTTCCACGGCATGAACGCGACCATCATGTTCTGGCCCAGCGCCAGCTCGCCCATGTCGGTGGAGGAGCCGTCCGCGATCGCGTCGCCCCGGGCGATCTCGTCGCCCACCGCGACCAGCGGCCGCTGGTTGATGGAGGTGTTCTGGTTGGAACGCGAGTACTTGGTCAGGTTGTAGATGTCCACGCCCGGCTCGCCGGCGACGGTCTCGTCGTCGTTGACCCGGACCACCACGCGACCGGCATCGACCGAGTCCACAGTCCCGCCGCGCTTGGCGACGATCGCGGAGCCGGAGTCGATGGCGACGGCGCGCTCGATGCCGGTGCCCACCAGCGGCTTGTCGGCACGCAGGCACGGCACGGCCTGACGCTGCATGTTCGCACCCATCAGGGCGCGGTTCGCGTCATCGTGCTCCAGGAACGGCAGCAGCGCGGCCGCCACCGACACGATCTGCTTCGGCGAGATATCCATGTACTGGATCTTGTCCGGAGTCGAGATCGTGAACTCTTCCTGGTGGCGGCAGGAGACGAGGTCGTCGCTCAGACGGCCTTCGTCGTCCATGGCCGCGTTCGCCTGGGCGATCACGTACTGGCTCTCCTCGATCGCGGAGAGGTAAACGATCTCCTCGGTGACCTTGCCGTCCTCGACCTTGCGGTACGGCGTCTCCAGGAAGCCGTAGCGGTTGGTGCGGGCGTACACCGCCAGCGAATTGATCAGGCCGATGTTCGGGCCTTCCGGGGTCTCGATCGGGCAGACGCGACCGTAGTGCGTCGGATGCACGTCGCGCACCTCGAAGCCGGCACGCTCGCGGGTCAGGCCGCCCGGGCCCAGCGCGGAGATGCGGCGCTTGTGGGTGACCTCGGACAGCGGGTTGTTCTGGTCCATGAACTGCGACAGCTGGCTGGACCCGAAGAACTCCTTGACCGCGGCCGCCACCGGCTTGGCGTTGATCAGCTCCTGCGGCATCAGGCCCTCGCTCTCGGCGACGGTCAGACGCTCCTTGACCGCGCGCTCAACCCGCACCAGGCCCAGACGGAACTGGTTCTCGGCCATCTCGCCCACGCTGCGGATACGGCGGTTGCCCAGGTGGTCGATGTCGTCGGTGCGGCCGTTGCCGTTGCGCAGGTCGATCAGGACCTTCAGCACATCCAGGATGTCCTCCGGCGACAGCACGCCCTCGCCCTCGTCGGTCTCGCGACCCACGCGACGGTTGAACTTCATGCGGCCCACGGAGGAGAGGTCGTAGCGATCCTCGGAGAAGAACAGGTTGGAGAACAGGTTCTCCGCGGCGTCCTTGGTCGGCGGCTCGCCCGGGCGCATCACGCGGTAGATCTCGACCTGCGCCTCCAGCTGCGTCTTGGTCGGGTCCAGACGCAGGGTGTCCGACATGTACGGACCATGGTCGTAGTCGTTGGTGTAGATCGTCTGCAGGGTCTTCACACCCTCGGCGCGCAGCTTGTCCAGCAGTTCCTGGGTCAGGGCGTCGTTGGCGCCGGCGATCAGTTCGCCGGTGGACTCAACCACCACGCCCTTGGCCAGCACACGACCCAGCAGGTATTCGTCCGGCACCCGCAGGGTGCTGATGCCGGCCTTCTCGATCTCCCGGATGTGACGGGGGGTGATGCGGCGACCCGCCTCGACGATGACCTTGTCACCGTCGGTGATATCCACCACGGCGGTCTCGCCGCGCATGCGCTCGGGGATCAGGTCCAGCTCGCCACCATCCTCGTCGAGGGTGAGCTGGTTGAATTCGAAAAAGGTGGCCAGGATCTCTTCGGTATCCATGCCCAGTGCGCGCAGCAGGATCGACGCCGGCAGCTTGCGGCGACGGTCGATGCGCACGTATACCCCGTCCTTGGCGTCGAACTCGAAGTCCAGCCAGGAACCGCGGTACGGAATGATGCGGGCGTTATAGAGCAGCTTCTGCGCGCTGCCCTGCGTCTTGCCCTTGTCGCTGTCGAAGAACACACCGGGGGAGCGGTGCAGCTGCGACACGATCACGCGTTCGGTGCCATTGATGACGAAGGTGCCGTTCTCCGTCATGAGCGGCATCTCGCCCATGTAGACCTCCTGCTCCTTGACCTCCTTGACCACGGTGGAGCCCGCCGGGGCTTCCTTGTCGTGGATCACGAGGCGCAGCAGCACACGCAGCGGGGCCGCATAGGTCACGCCACGGATCTGGCATTCCTTCACGTCGAACATCGGCTCGCCCAGGCGGTAGCTCACGTACTCGAGCTGGACATGACCGGAATAGCTGACGATGGGGAATACCGACTGAAACGCCGCGTGCAGGCCCAGGGGATCACGCCCGTCCGGCGCTTGGTCCGCCTGCAGGAAATCCCGATAGGACGTCAACTGGGTCTCGAGCAGGTACGGGACGTCGAGGATCTGGGGACGCTTCCCGAAGTCCTTGCGGATACGTTTCTTTTCGGTATAACTGAGGGCCATGGCTTACCTCGGAGGCTAGCTGAACAACGCGGAACAAAACCCGCGCCACCACGGGCTGAGGCTGACGACCAAACGGCCGCCAGCCTCAGGGCTTCGTGATGTACACGAAAACAACAGGCGCAAGCGCCTTCTTACTTCAGTTCGACGGTGGCGCCCGCTTCTTCCAGTTCCGTCTTCATCTTCTCGGCCTCTTCCTTCGGCGCGCCTTCCTTCACGGTCGCCGGCACGCCTTCGACCATTTCCTTGGCTTCCTTCAGACCCAGCCCGGTCAGGCCGCGCACGACCTTGATCACGCCGACCTTGTTGTCGCCGAAGCTGGACATCACGACGTCGAACTCGTCCTTGGCTTCGGCGGCGGCGGCTTCACCACCACCGGCAGCGGCCGGGGCGGCCGCGACGGCGGCAGCGGCGGACACGCCGAACTTCTCTTCCATCTCGCTGATCAGGTCCACGATCTCGAGGACCGTCATGTTGCCGATGGCTTCCAGGATATCTTCTTTCGAAACGGCCATTTCTAACTCTCCTAACGGGTCGTACCCGAATTCATTCAGTACTTGCTGCAGAAAAAGGCGGTAAGGGTTCAGGCTGCCTGTTTCTGGTCACGGATTGCTGCAACGGTACGCACCAGCTTGCCGGGGACTTCGTTCACCGTACGGGCGAACTTGTCGAGCGGCGCCTTCATGGTGGCGAGAAGCTGCGCAAGCGCCTCTTCACGCGTCGGCAGGCTCGCGAGGCGATCGAGATCGTTCGCCCCCATGAGCTGCCCACCAAAGGACACCAGCCGGACCTTCAGCTGATCGTTCTCCTTGGCGAAGTCCTTCACCAGGCGCGCGGCGGAGCTGGGCTCCTCTTCACTGAAGGCCAGGATCAGCGGGCCATGCAGCTCGGGCTGCATGCACTCGAAATCCGTACCCTCAATGGCACGCTTGGCGAGGTTGTTCTTCACCACTCGCAGATAGACACCGGAGGACCGTGCCTGCCGACGCAGGTCGGTCATCTGCGCTACCGAGAGACCCCGATATTCCGCGGCGACCGCGGAATGTGCCGAGGCAGCAACCGTAGCCAGTTCCGAGACAATCACCTTCTTGTCATCGAGATTCAAAGCCACGTTGACTCTCCTCTAGTAAGACCACCCGGAGGCGGTCGTGAAACCGGGCGAACCCGGTACTGCGGTGCTCCCGTCGCAGGTACTTCCTGAATCGGGTGACACCATCTGCGCAGGCTGAGGTATTAAGCCGGGCCCGAAGGCCCCGCGCCTGCGGTCTTGGATGGCGTGCCGCTTGCGCGACAGCCGACCAAAAACCGAATGTTGTTGCTCAGAGGCTCAGCGAGCCCTGATCGACCTTGACGCCCGGACCCATGGTGGTCGACACCACCACGCCCTTGACGTACTGACCCTTGGAGGTCGCCGGCTTCATCTTGACCAGATCGGCCAGCAGGGCGTTCAGGTTCTCGGCAAGCGCACTGGATTCGAAATCCGCCGCGCCGATCGTGCAGTGCACGATGCCGCCCTTGTCGGTGCGATAGCGCACCTGCCCGCCCTTGGCGTTGGTCACCGCGGTGGCCACATCGGGGGTCACGGTGCCGACCTTCGGGTTCGGCATCAGGCCGCGCGGCCCGAGGATCTGGCCCAGCTGACCGACCACGCGCATCGCGTCCGGGGAGGCGATCACCACGTCGAAGTCCAACTGACCGGCCTTCACCTGTTCGGCGAGGTCGTCCATACCGACCACGTCCGCGCCGGCTTCCTTCGCCGCATCGGCGTTGGCACCCTGGGTGAACACGGCCACGCGAACGGTCTTGCCGTTGCCGTGCGGCAGCACGGTGGAACCACGCACCACCTGATCGGACTTGCGCGGATCAACGCCGAGGTTCACGGCGACATCGACCGACTCGCGGAACTTGGCCTTGGGCAGGTCACGCAGGAGATCAAAGGCCTCGGTCACCGGATACAGACGGGTCGGTTCGACCTTCTCGCGGATGGCCTGCATACGCTTGGAAAGCTTTGCCATGTCAGAGACCCTCCACTTCGAGGCCCATACTGCGGGCACTACCGGCAATGGTACGGACCGCGGCATCCAGATCCGCCGCCGTCAGGTCGGGTTCCTTGGTCTTCGCGATCTCTTCCAGCTGGGCACGGGTGACCGTACCCACCTTGTTGGTATTCGGCTGACCGGACCCGGACTGGATGCCCGCGGCCTTCTTCAGCAGGATCGCCGCCGGCGGCGTCTTGGTGATGAACGTGAAGCTGCGATCGGCGTACACGGTGATAACCACCGGGATCGGCAGACCGGGCTCCATTTCCTGGGTCTGCGCGTTGAACGCCTTGCAGAACTCCATGATGTTCACACCGCGCTGACCCAGCGCGGGGCCCACGGGCGGGCTCGGGTTGGCCTTGCCGGCCGGGACCTGAAGCTTGATATACGCTTCGATTTTCTTTGCCATGAGAACTCCCTCGGGTGCGAACGCCTCGCGGCTCCCCGATCAGCAGGTAACGACGCTTGCGCGTCGGTCAGGTTTTCTCGACTTGGTGGAACTCCAGTTCCACGGGCGTCGAGCGGCCGAAAATCTGGACGGCCACCAGCAGGCGGCTCTTGTCGTAGTTGACCTCTTCGACCACGCCGTTGAAGTCGTTGAACGGCCCATCGATCACGCGAACCATCTCGCCCACCTCGAACAGGACCTTCGGGCGCGGCTTCTCGGCGCCTTCCTGCATGCGCTGCAGGATGGCGTCGGCTTCCTTGTCGCTAATCGGGGCCGGGCGATCGGCCGTCCCGCCGATAAAGCCGAGCACGCGCGGCACGGCCTTCACCAGGTGCCAGGCCTCGTCGTTCAGGTCCATCTGCACCAGCACGTAGCCGGGGAAGAACTTGCGTTCGCTCTTGCGCTTCTGGCCGTCCTTCATCTCGACGACCTCCTCGGTGGGGACGAGGATCTCGCCAAAGTGATCCTGCATGCCGAAGCGCTCGATGCGCTCCTCCAGGGACCGCTTCACCTGCGCCTCGAAACCCGAGAATGCCTGTACGACGTACCAGCGTAGTGCCATGGTCGAGAATCCTGATGCTTATCCGATGAACCGACTGATGCCCCAGCCCAGGAACATGTCCAGGAGCCAGAGGAAGATCCCCACCAGGATCACGACAGCAATGACGATCAGCGTGGTCTGGGTCGTCTCGACGCGGGTGGGCCACACCATCTTGCGCACCTCGGTGCGCGCGTTGCCCATGAAGCCGGCGAGCTGGCTGCCCTTGGCGGTCGTCATCCCGATGCCGATGGCGACCCCCACAACGGCGAGCAGCCCGAGGACGCGAATCAGAGTGGATTCGTCCTGGAACCAATAGAAGCCCATGACGCCGGCAATCAGCAGCGCCACGGCCACCGCGAGCTTGACGGTATCAAGCACGCCGGTCTGTTCCGATTGTTCACTCATGAATACGTATCACCCGGTGCTGCCGCCATCCGGAAGATGGCAGGCCAGGAGGGACTCGAACCCCCAACCTGCGGTTTTGGAGACCGCTGCTCTGCCAATTGAGCTACTGGCCTATAAATCGAATCGACAAGAAACAAACGCGAGAGACGACGCACCCGGCGCCGCCTCTCGCGGTCGATCTGTCAACTTGTCTACTGTATCACTCGATGATCTTGGAGACGACGCCGGCGCCGACGGTGCGGCCACCTTCGCGGATCGCAAAGCGCAGCCCGTCTTCCATCGCGATCGGGTTGATCAGGGACAC
>NZ_KB898140.1:0-22725 GCF_000377445.1 Thioalkalivibrio sp. ALE9 | reverse complement strand
ACGCAGTGGGCTTGGCACCCGCAACGCGGGCAGCGGAAGCCGTCCGGCCATCGGGCCCGCTCCAGCGCCGCCTCGCACTGGGCCTCGGTGCCGTACTGGGCGATGAATGCCGGCAACGACATCCCCGGCTGAAACTGAATCCGATTCTGCGCCATGGTGGCACCCTCCGCTCGCTGTGTAGCCTCAGCGTACGCCCGGGGGTGGCTCACCCTGTGAGCCTGGCTGACTCTCGTCGCTAATCAGGAAAGCATTTCACAGGAAGACGCGAAATTTGGAAGTGTTTATGGGCCCTCGGCAATCACAACACGCTGTGATTAGCCTTGTACTGGGGCCAATCACCTGGCGCACAACACCAGTCCCTTCCTGTCTTCCAGCCTTCCTGTTATCGCTTTTCGCCCTTGACCTGGCCCTTCTTCGTGCCTTCGTGTGCTTCGTGGTGAATAAAGCCCTCCCCGCCAGACCCGGAACGAAAAAACCCGCGGCCCCGGACATCGGGACCGCGGGTTCGCGGTACTGCGCTGGCGCGTCGGACTAGCGGCTGCGCGCCGCCCGGTTGCCGTTGGAGGACGGGCGGCCGTTGCCGCCGCGACCGCCGCCGGGCTTGCCACCGCGGGCGTTGCGCGGGGCGCCATTGCGTGCCCCGCCGCCCGGCTTGCCGCCACGACCGCCGCGGCGGTTATTGCCATTGCCGTCATTGGCAGCCGGCTTCGGCGCGGCAAAGCCTTCGGTCTCGATGCGGTCGATCGGGCGCTGGATCAGGCGCTCAATGCCCTTCAGCAGCTTGATCTCCTCGCCATCCACCAGCGACAGCGCGGCACCGGCGGAGCCGGCACGCCCGGTACGACCGATACGATGCACGTAATCCTCCGGCACGTTCGGCAGCTCGAAGTTGACCACCTGCGGCAGTTGATCGATGTCGAGTCCGCGTGCGGCGATATCGGTCGCCACCAGCACCGGCACCTGGCCGGACTTGAACTGCTTGAGCGCCTTGGTGCGCGCCGCCTGGCTCTTGTTGCCGTGGATCGCCTCCGAGCGCACGCCGTCTTTCGACAGCTTCTCGGCCAGGCGGTTGGCGCCGTGCTTGGTGCGGGTAAACACCAGCACCTGCTCCCAGTTGTTGGTGCGGATCAGGTGGCTCAGCAGTTCGCGCTTCTGGCTGGTCTCGACCAGGTGCACACTCTGCTGCACGCTCTCGGCGGCCGTGTTGCGCGGGGCGATGTCGATCTCCGCCGGGCTGGACAGCAGGCCGTTGGCCAGCTTGCGGATCTCGTCGGAGAAGGTCGCCGAGAACATCAGGTTCTGGCGCTTGCCCGGCATCAGCGCAATCAGCTTCTTGATGTCGCGGATAAAGCCCATGTCCAGCATGCGATCGGCCTCGTCGAGGACCAGGATCTCCACACCGGACAGGTCGATGGTCTTCTGCTTGGCGTGATCCAGCAGACGCCCCGGGGTCGCCACCACGATGTCCATGCGGTCGCGCAGGGCCTTGATCTGCGGGTTCATGTTCACGCCACCGAAGATCGTCATCGAGCGCAGCTTCAGGTTGCGCCCGTAGGTCTTCACGGAATCGTGCACCTGGGCGGCCAGCTCGCGGGTCGGGGTCAGCACCAGGCAGCGCGGACGGCCGTTGCCGGGCTTGGGCGCATCACTGGTGGAAAGGCGCTGCAGGATCGGCAGGGTAAAGCCGGCGGTCTTGCCGGTGCCGGTCTGGGCCGCGGCCAGCAGGTCGCCGCCCTTCAGGACTTCCGGGATGGCCCGCGCCTGGATCGGAGTCGGGTGCTGGTAGCCGGCGGAATCCAGCGCGCGCAAAAGGGTATCGGCCAACCCGAGGTCGGCAAAGGTCGTATCAGTCATGGAATGCTCCAACGCTACCCGCCACTCGTTCAACAAGAGCACCCATCGGGGGAAACGAAATCAGGGGGATCACTGCGAACCGGAATGGCTCTGGATCAGATGAACGGACGCTGACGGGCGGGGCGTTCGATGGACGCACTATACGCCTTTCGTCAATGAAAAGACACTCCACCCATTACCGCCTGGATATATATTTGTTTTGTGAGGGAATATAGGCTAGCTTCCATCCAATCAGAATAAACCGGCGCCCACGCAGCACCGGTCCGGCCGACGCGACCCGCCCACGAGGATGCGTCCAGGGGAGTCTTTACAACCATGTTCGTGCATCGCGTCGCATGAGCTCGCGCTCTGATGACTTTCTGCGTCGACACATCGCGCTCACTGCGAGTGCGTTGCTCGTCTTGTTGTTGGTACCACCCACGATCTGGCTACTCGGGCTAGATCTGCCGCGGGTCCTGCCCCGCGAGCACTTGACGGCCTTCCACACGGGTGTGGAGCTGTTCTCGGTCGTCGTCGCCGTGCTGGTGTTCGCGGTCGGGTATCACGTGATCGACCGGCGGCGGGTGGCGGCCTCCCTGCTGCTCGCCTGTGCCTTCCTGGCTGTCGCGCTCTTCGACTTCCTGCACCTGATGACCTACCCGGCGATGCCGGACTTCATCACCCCCAACTCGACGCAGCAGACGCTGTTCTTCTGGCTCGCCGCGCGGCTGGTCGGGGGCGCGGCCCTGCTGGCCTATGTGGCCTTGCCGATGGTCGCGCGCAGCGATGGCCCGCCGCGCGGGGTCTATCTGGCCGGAAGCCTGCTGCTGGTCGCGGTCCTCGCATGGGTCGGCCTGTGGCATGCCGATATCCTGCCGCCCCTGTTCGACCCGGTCAGCGGCCTCACGCCGTTCAAGCTGGGCCTGGAGGCCATCGTGATCGCCCTGCATCTGGCGACGCTGGCCATCCTGGCCCTGCGCCGCGATCTGCTGCAGCGCCCGGGCATGCCCCTGGTCGCCGCGGCGCTGGTCATCAGCATGGGCAGCGGCATGTTCTTCATGTTCTACGAGGATCTGACCGATACGCCGTTCGTGCTGGGGCATCTGTACAAGCTCGCGGCCTACCTGCTGATCTACCAGGGGCTGTTTCTGGAAAGCGTGCGCTCGCCCCTGGAGCGTCTGCACCAGGCCCACCGCGACATCGAGATGCGCGAGCGGCGCTACCAGCAACTGGTGGAGACGGCCCCCGACGGCGTCCTGGTTACCGATACGGAGGGCCGCATCGTGATGGCCAACCGAAACATCGAGCGCCTGTTCGGCTACCCCCGCCAGCAACTGATCGGCCAGCCGGTGGAGCGCCTGGTCCCCGACCGCCTGCGCGAGCGCCACCGGACCCATCGCCAGACCCAGGCCCGCACCATCAACCGCCGCACCATGGGGCAGGTACCCCATCTGCGCGGCCAGCGTATCGATGGCACCGAGTTCCCGGTGGACATCAGCCTCAACGCCTTCGACGACACCGAAGGCCGGCGGATTACCGTCTTCATCCGCGACATCACCGACCGCCAGCGGCGCGAGGCGCGCATCCAGCATCAGGCCACCCATGACAGTCTGACCGAACTCCCCAACCGCTGGCTGCTGCACGACCGCCTGACGCAGGGCATCGCCCAGGCCGAGCACAACGACCACCCGATCGCGGTGATGCTGCTGGATCTCGACAACTTCAAGATGATCAATGACACCTTCGGCCATGACGAGGGCGACCAGCTGCTGAAGGCCGTGGCCGCCCGACTTAAGGGCGCCCTGGACCAGGAAGCCACCATCGGCCGCTTCGGGGGCGACGAGTTCATGATCCTGCTGACCCACGTGGCGGACGAACAGGCGATCGCCCGGGTCGCCCAGCGCATCCTGGGTATCTTCGACACACCCTTCCAGACCGAACACGCCCGCAACCTCGTCTCCAGCGGCAGCCTCGGGATCGCCATGTTCCCGCGCGACGCCCAGGACGATCGCAGCCTGGTGCGCTATGCCGACATGGCCATGTACGAGGCCAAGCACTCCGGCCGCAACACCTGGGCCTTCTTTTCGCAGCACCTGGATGCCCAGGTGCACGAGGAACAGCGCCTGCAACAGCGCCTGCAACAGGCGCTGGAGAATGCCGACCTCGAGCTGCACTACCAGCCACTGCTGGAGGTCGCGTCGAACCGCGTGATCGGCGTCGAGGCCCTGGCGCGCTGGACCGATGCCGAGCTCGGGCCGGTGGCACCGGCCCGCTTTGTCGCCAGCGCGGAGGCCAACGGCCTGATCCTGCCCCTGGGCGACTGGGTGATCCGCGAGGCCTGTGAACAACTCGCCCAATGGTCACGATCCGGCGTCGGACTCCGCGTCGCGATCAACATCTCCGCGATGCAGTTCCGCCAGCATGACCTGGTGGAACGCCTGCGCGCGGCCCTCGAGACCACCGGCGCCCCGCCCGAGCGACTCGAGATCGAGGTAACCGAGACCGTCGCCATGGCGGATGTGGCCCTGACCCACGATCAGCTCCGCGGCCTGAAGGCCCTGGGCATCCGGGTGGCCCTGGACGACTTCGGCACCGGCTATTCCTCGCTCGCCTACCTGAAGTCCCTGCCCATCGACAAGCTCAAGATCGACCGCTCCTTCATCGCCGACATCGGCGAGGACCCGGAATCGGAGATGATCCTGCGCTCCATCGTGCACCTCGGCCACAGCCTCGGCCTGACGCTCGTCGCCGAAGGCGTGGAAACGGACGCACAACGAACCTTCCTGCGGGAAATCGGCTGTGACCTGTACCAGGGCTGGCTGCATTCCCCCGCCATGGGGGTGGAAGCGCTCAAGGAGTGCCTGCAGCGTGAACCGGTATAAACACCCCGAAATCACAACATTCAGCCAATCGCAGGGGCTGTTCGTACCCAGGGCAGCCGTAATCAATCACCGTCAGGTACGTTTGAGCGCGGCGAAACGCTCCACCTAGCCCCTTTTGTGAACACCGGATGCGTTTCGCTACGCTCAACGGCATCCTGCGATCAGGCAACTGGCTGCACCGCATTGCGAGTGAGTAAACAGAAAGGCCGCCCGAAGGCGGCCTTTGCTGCGGCTGTCACGGGAACGCACCGCCAACCTGGCGGTACGGATCGCATCAGTAGCCGGTGCTGCCGTGTACGTCCGGCGGCGCCTCGCGGGTCAGCATTGCCCAGGTCAGGTGGGCCATCACCTCCGGCGCCACCACCGTATGGCGGTTGCCGGTGTTCTGCATGCCCTCGCGCAGCTCCTGGCGCACCTGCGGCTGGCCGCTCAGGTCGAAGATCACGTCCACCTGATCGCCGCGCGCCACGATATCCGCGACCGACTCCAGCGGGATACCCTTCTCCTCGGCCAGCCGGCGGCCCTCCGTCTCGCCCTTCTCGGAGACCGCACAAAGCGTCATCCCCGGCAGGCCGGACTCGAGCAACATCTCCAGGAAACGGCCGCCCACCCGGCCAAGCCCCACGACTGCAATGTGAATCGACATAAACACTCCATCCTTTTGGTTTTATTGTTGTCTCCATACACGCACCGCAGGCGCCACCCGCGAAACGTGTCCCCTGACTGTAGGCGATCCGCACCGCGCCTGCACGGCATCCCTCGCCCCGCCCCGCATCCGGCCATTTGGCGCGTATGGCCCCACGCCCTACAGTGCCCGCAACCCGTCAACGAATGGAGCCCCCATGGACAACGTGCACCTGCCAATCCGCGTCGACCGCCGCGAACAGGGCAAGATCATTCAGCGCATCGAACGCCTGGAAGGGGTGGAACTGGAATTCACCGACCTCGATGTGGGCGACTACCTGCTGCCCAACGGCGTCGTGGTCGAGCGCAAGTCCGCCACCGACATGGTGCTGAGCGTGGTCGACAAGACCCTGTGGGAAAACGCCGCCAAGCTGAAGGCCAACCACAGCCAGGTGGTCTATATCGTCGAGGGGGACCTGTACGAACCGCGCTTCCACCAGCAGGCGCTGGATATCCACCGTGCCCTCGCGCACCTGACCATCGCCCTCGGCATTAGCGTGCTGCCCAGCCCGGATGCCGACAACAGCGGCATGCTCATCTACCTGCTGGGCCTGAACGCCCAGATGGAGCCGGACCCGGCCGATCGCCCCACCAAGCCGGACACCCGGCGCAAGGCCGCCGAGTTCATCGTCAGCGGCCTGCCCGGCGTCGAGGCCGACACGGCACGCGACCTGCTGCGCGACCTCGGCAGCGTACGCGACATCATCAACGCCGACGCCGCCACCCTCGCCCAGACCGACGGCCTCGACGCCGAACGCGCCGAACGCATCGAATCCGTCGTCACCTACGGCAGCCGCACCACCTGAACGCTCCCAAGCCGCCAACCACACCACCCCCTGTGGGAGCCTGCTTGCAGGCGAAGCCCCTGCCCGCGCTGGAACTTACCTCGGGCAGGAGCTTCGCCGCCAAAGCGGCTTCCACAGGGCCGGCCAATATCCCCGTGGGAGCCTGCTCGCAGGCGAAGCCCCCGCCAAAGCCGGAACACCCCGGCATCGTCACCCCGGCCGCAACGCAGCGAGGATCCGGGATCTCCCCAGTCGGATATACCCCACGCCCTTGGCAAGCCCCAACGCACGAGATCCCGGATAACCGCTACGCGGTTTCCGGGATGACACCACCGCCCCCGCACCTCCCTACAGCGCGTCGTCCAGCCAGCGGCGCAAGCCGCCGCTGCGGCGGATCTGGCGCTGACTGGCCGCGGCCAGGGTGCCGGCGCGTGGCTCCAGCAGGCTGAACCAGCGGCTGGCACGGGTGATCGCGGTGTAGACCAGCTCGCGGGTCAAGATGGGGCTGTCGGCCTCCGGCAGCACCAGCGCGACATGCTCGAACTCCGAGCCCTGCGCCTTATGCACGGTCAGCGCAAAGGCGGTCTCGACGGCCTCCAGCCGGTTGGGCAACACCCAGCGCACGCGATCCCCCGCCGCGAGAAAGGCGACGCGCAACACCGGCGCCGCCGCCTCCGGCCCCCCATGATCCCCGGTCGCCTCGGGCTCGCCCCGCGCCAGCCAGGCCGGAACGGCCAGGGCAATGCCGATATCGCCGTTGATCAGCCCCAGGGCATAGTCGTTGCGGGTCACGATCACCGGTCGCCCCTCGAACCATGGCGCGTGCCCCTCTGACCCGCCGCCACGGCCGGCCTCCATCTCCAGCAACCCGCGCGCCTGCAATGCCCCGGCAATGCGCCGGTTGAGCCTTTCGAGCCCCCACGGCCCGCGCCGCACCGCGCACAACAGCTGAAAGCGCCCGTGGGCCGCCAGCACGTCCCGCGCCCAGTCCTCCCAGGCGGCGCGCGGCGCCCCGGGGGCCGGCCGGGCCACGCGCAGGCCTTCCAGGTAGTCCGCATACCCGACCGCCTCGCCCTCGGGTGTGTCCGCGCGCCCCGCCACTGCCAGATCCACCAGGGCCGCATCCTCGGGGTGGGCGAGCACCCGCTGCCACACAGCATCGTCGCCCTGCGGCGACCCCGTAACCTCGCCCGAGTTCACCCCCGCGGCCAGGCGTCCGATCCCGCTGTCCGCGCCAAAGCGGTGACTCTGGCGCAGCATCACGATGTGCTGGTCCAGGGCCTGCCCGTGCGCATCCTGCATCGCCGCTGGCACGGCCTCGCCGGTCACCGCTTCCAGCCACTGCACGGAGTCCGGCGTGTAGTGCCCACCCCCGGCGCGGTGGCACAGCTCGCCCAGCACCGCGCCGGCCTCCACCGATGCCAACTGGTCGCGATCCCCGAGCAGGATCAGGCGCGCCGTGCGCGGCACCGCCTCGACCAGACTGGCCATCAGTTCCAGGTCGATCATCGACGCCTCGTCCACCACCAGCACATCCACCGCCAGGGGATTGCGCGCACCGTGGCGGAAGTGCCGCGTATCCGGCCGCGCCCCCAGCAGGCGATGCACCGTGACCACCTCGGCCGGCAGGTTTCGCCGCAGCGCATCGCCATCCGGCAGTGTCTCCAGCCCCAGGCGATCCAGCGCCCCGCTGACCGAGGCATTCAGGCGCGCCGCGGCCTTGCCGGTGGGCGCCGCCAGCCGGATACGCAGCGGATCCTCCGGACCCTGCAAGCCCTGCAGCAGAGCGAGCAGCCGCAACACCGTGGTGGTCTTGCCGGTGCCCGGCCCGCCGGTAATCACGCTGAAACCGGACCCGGCCGCCAGGGCACAGGCCAGGCGCTGCCAGTCCGGGGCGGCGCCGTCCGCGGGTGTGCCGAACAGCCAGTTCAGCCACTCGCGCGCCGCGGCCGTATCCAGCGCGCCCTGCCAGGCCGCGCGATCGGCCACCCGCGCACGGATCGCCTGCCCGATACGGCGCTCGGCCTCCCAGTAGCGGCGCAGGTAGACCTGCGCGCCGGTATAGACCAGCGGCGTCGAGCCAACCGCATCCGGTCCGGCCAGTGCCGTCCCGTCCAGGGCTTGCGCGACCGCCGTCGCCGAAACGCCCTGCAGCACGGACGACGGCCGCGGCAGGGCCGGCGCGTTCGGTTCCCCCTCCGGCGGCAGGGCCAGCGTGGTATCCGGTTCCTGCAGCAGGGCGTCCAGCTCCAGGCACACATGGCCGCGCCCAATCTGGTGGCTGGCCAGCGCCGCCAGCAACAGCGCCAGCGGCGGTGCGCCGGGGTCCTGCTCGTGCAGAAAGCGCACCAGGGCCCGGTCCACGCCGCGCAGCCACCCGGCCGCCTCCCACTCGCCCAGCAGCACCATCAGGGTCTGCACGGACCCCAGCGTCCCGCTATGCGACACCGCGCTCATGCCACCCCCTCCCGGTCGGCGCCGTGCGTCATCCAGCGATCCAGCTGCTCGATCAGCGCACGCGGCGGGCAGTGGTGGAACACCCCGTGGCCCGGCGCATCCACGCCGCGCAGGAACAGGTAGACCCCGCCGCCCATGTGCTGGTCAAAGTCGTAGCCCGGCAGGCGAACGCCCAGCTGGCGATGCAGTGCCAGCGTGTAGAGCACCAGCTGCAGGTCGTAGCGATGTTCCAGCACCGCCGCGCGCAGGCGCTCGGCGGTGTAGGCCCGGGCCGAGGGCCCCAGCCAGTTGGACTTGTAGTCCGCCACGTAATAGCGCCCGGCGTGCTCGAACACCAGGTCGACGAAGCCCTTCAGCATCCCGTTCAGCGTCACGTCCCCTACCGGCGGGCGCCCCTCGCCCGGCAGGATCTGCGCCCGCACCGCCTGATCCAGATCTCCGGCCTTGAGGCTTTGCGCCGGGTACAGGAACTCCAGCTCCGGCTGATACGTGGCCAAGCCCCCCAGCGAGAACGTCCAGCCCTCCTCCAGCGGGAAGCCGGCCGTCAGCAACTGCTGCATCCAGTCCGTGACCACCGTGGACCACTCGCCCCATCCCCGGCGCTCGCAGCGCGTTTCGATCTCCCGCGCCAGGCGTGCGGGCTGCGCCACCTGCGCGGCGAGGCCCTGCTCCGCCGCCCACTCCAGCAGCCCGTGCAGGAAGGTGCCCGGTCCCGGCCCGCGCGGGAAGGCGTGCAGCCCGCTGGCCGCGCGTGGCCCGGCCTCGGGCTCGAGTTCGGGGAACTCCACGGCCTCGCGACCCGCATCCGCGACGCCCTCGCGCAGCACATCCTCGCGCGCCGAGTCGGGCGCGACCGGTGCCACACCGTCGTCGTGCGCCGCAATCGCGCTGTAGCTGGCCACCCACCAGCGCTCGAAGCGCCGCGCCGGCGCTTGCCGGGCCGGCCCGGTGGTCGGGGCATTGGCGCCGGTCTGCACCGCAGCGTCGCGCACTTCCGGCAGCGGGCCCACCCGGATCGCCGGCTCGTCGCCCGCAGCGGTACGCAGTGCCGCCTCCAGCCCCCCGTCCGCCACGCCCTCGGGGCCGGCCAGCAGATACCCGGCTGCGGTCTGGTCGAAATGGTTGGTCTTGCTCCTTCCCGAGACAATCGGAGCAATCCCCAGCCAGCAGGCATGGCGCGCCCGGGTCATGCCCACGTACAACAGGCGCAGGTCCTCGGCCAGGCGTTCGCGCTCGGCCCGCCGGTACACCGCGTCATCCATGTGGAACACCCAGTGCGCCCCGCCCTGCGGCGGATGGTCGCGCCAGGGCACGTCCTTCTTCGCGTCCGTGGGCCGGAAATTGCAGGCGAACGGCAGGAACACCAGCGGATACTCCAGCCCCTTGGACTTGTGCAGCGTCACCACCTTGACCAGGTCCTCGTCACTCTCCAGGCGCAGGATCTGCTCCTCGCCGGTCTCGCCGTCGCCGTTCCGGTGCTCCATCAGGTGCCGGATCAGGGCCTGCTCGCCATCCAGCTCCGCGGCCGCCTGCTGCAGCAGCTCGCTCAGATGCAGCAGGTTGGTCAGCGCGCGCTCGC
The DNA here is from genome assembly GCF_000377445.1 of Thioalkalivibrio sp. ALE9. Taxonomy (NCBI): domain Bacteria; kingdom Pseudomonadati; phylum Pseudomonadota; class Gammaproteobacteria; order Chromatiales; family Ectothiorhodospiraceae; genus Thioalkalivibrio; species Thioalkalivibrio sp. ALE9. The sequence continues at coordinate 12,505 of NZ_KB898140.1, read as the reverse complement.
CCTCCGCCGTGGCGCGCAACCGCCGGGGGACCTCGAAGTCGTGCAGCAGCCGGCGCAGCATCGGCAACACCCCGCGCGTCTGCCACAGGCGCCGGTAGTCGCGGAACTGCTCGACCCGCGCCTCCCAGGCCAGCTCGTCCACCGTCAGCCGGTGCAGCTCGGCCAGCGACTGCCCCAGCGTCGCAGTGGCCAGCGCCGCGCGCAGCAACCGCTCGCTGGTGGGTTCGGCACAGGCGCGCAGCCAGCGCAGCAGGTCCCCCGCCTCGTCGCTGGCATACACCGACTCGCGATCCGACAGGTATACGCTGCGCACGCCGCGTCGACGCAGCTCGGCGCGGATCGCGTCGGCCTCCGCGCGTCCGCGCACCAGCACCGCCATGTCGCGCGGCCGCACCCCGGTCAGGTCCGCGCCCTTGAGAAAACCGCAGGTCCCGGCGACACCCCCGTTGAGCAGCTCCACCATATGGCTGGCGCAGGCCTGCGCCATACGCTCGCGGTAGGCGCCCTTGGGCACCGGCTCGCCGGGGTCATGGCACCACAGCGTGACCGCCGGGGCCGCCTCCCCGTGCTGCTCGAAGACCTCCGCACGGCCATTGGCCGTAACCGGCACGAACGGCAGCGGGTTCTCCGCGCCGGTACGGAACAGAAACGCCCCGTCCGCCCAGCCCTCGGCATGCCCGAACAACCGGTTCACGCCATCCACCAGGGCCTCGGTGGAGCGGAAGTTGCGCTCCAGGGTGTAGTGACGACCGGCGGTGGCCGTACGCGCCGCCAGGTAGGTATGGATATCCGCCCCGCGAAAGCCGTAGATCGACTGCTTGGGATCGCCGATCAGCAGCACGCCGAGGTCGCGCGGGTTCTCGTCGATGCGATAGACGCGCTGGAAGATCCGGTACTGCACCGGATCGGTGTCCTGGAACTCGTCGACCAGTGCCACCGGGAACTGCGTACGCAGGGTCGCGGCCAGGTGCTCGCCCCCCGGGCCGTCCAGGGCATCGCGCAGCCGGGTCAGCAAGTCGTGGAAGCCCATCTGCGCGCGCTGGCGCTGAACCTGACGAAAGCGCGCATCCACCTGGCGCGCCGCCGCCTGCAAAAGGCGCTCGCGGTCATCCACGCAGACTTCGGCGTGATCGTCCAGCCCCGCAAAGGCCGGGTGCAGATCCTCCGGCAGCGTCTGACCGCCTTTCAGCCGGTCCTGCATGCCGGCCGCACTGAAACGCAGCAGCGGGGAGTCGCCGGAGACGCCACCGGGCCGCAGCGCGCCCGGATCCTCGGCCCATTCGCGCATCGCACCCAGCAGCTTGTCCGGGTTGCTGTACTTGCCCGGCTGCAGAACCGGGCCGCGCAGCGCGTCAAACTGCTCCTTGATCGCCTCGAAGTCCTCGCGCCAGGGCCGCTTCATCGCCTCCAGCCGCGCCAGCTTGCGTCTCAGCGCGGCCTCCAGACCCTCCGGGGTCTCCAGCTCCGCGTCCGCCGCATCCGCGGGCAGATGTCCGACCAGCGGCCGGATCTTCTGCAACAGGGTCTCGGGATCGGGCCCGAAGGCATTGCGCAGCAGGGCCAGCGGCGCCGGCGGCTGCGGATAGACGAAGCGGCGCCAGTAATCACGCGCCGCCTCGGCCAGCAGCTCCTGCTGGTCACTCGCCAGGTCCTGGGTGAACAGGCTCCCGCTGTCGAAGGCGTGCTCGCGCAGCATGCGGTAGCACCAGCCGTGGATGGTCGACACCGCGGCCTCGTCCATCCACTCCGCCGCCAGTTCCAGCCGGCGTGCCGCGCCCGGCCGCTCCGCCTCGCTGTATTCGCCGCGCAGCTCCCTGTGGATGTCCTGCACGCCCGGCACCGCATCCGGATCCTCCGCGCGGAACACCCGCGCCGCGATTGCCAGGGTGTCGCGGATGCGGCTGCGCAGTTCCTGGGTCGCGGCATCGGTAAAGGTCATCACCAGGATCTGCGGCGGCGTCAGGGCGCTGGTGCCCTCGGGCAGCTCGCCGTGGCCCAGCACCAGGCGCAGATACAGCGCGGCGATGGTGTAGGTCTTGCCGGTGCCGGCGCTGGCCTCGATCAGGCGGCTGCCGTGCAGCGGCAACGTCAGCAGGTCCAGCTTGTGCGCGGTGGCCGTCATTCCGCGACCTCCGACTGGTTCACGACCACAAACACCGGTCGGTACACGCGGTCCCGCCAGAAGCCGAAATCGGGATCGGCCAGCAGGGTCTCGGGATCCGGCCAGGCCCGTGCCAGCGCGGGACTGCGCGACCACTCGCCAGGGCTGTAGTCGTTCCCGCGCAAGGTCTTCAGCGCCTCGTCATACGGGGCCTTTGGCCCGTCCTCCGCCTCCAGCCAGGCAAAGGCTGTAGCGCAGGCCAGCGGCAGCGGGCGCTCCTGTCCGGCCGCCCAGGCCTCCAGCAGCGTGCCCAGCAGTTCCTCCGCCAGACCCGACTCCAGCCCAGGGAGGGTCAGGCGTGTGTCCAGCGCGACCAGTTCGGAACCCACATCCCCCGCGCCGGCGTTGGCGAGCAGATGCATCACCCACGGCGCCATCAGCTTGTCGTAGCGCCACTTCTTGCCGTTGGCAATACGGCTCGCCGTGTAGTCCAGGCAGACCCGAACCCGACCCTCGCCATCGCCGCGTAGCGCGGGCGGCACCGCCTCCAGGCCCCAGTGCGCGTGTTCCAGGCGCAGCGGACGCCCCGCCTCCAGCCGTTCGGGATACAGCGCAAGGCGCTCGCCGATCCGCTCCAGCAGCCGCGCGGCCTCGTCCACCATCGCACCACGTTCCAGCTCGCCGGCCGCCCCCAGCGGCAGCCAGCCGGCGCGCTGCAGGCGTGCGGATTCGACCTGCAGGATCTCCGGCCAGGCGGCCGCATCAGCGGCGGATTCAAGCGCGGTCGCAACCAGATTCTGGCGCACCTGCCACTGCTCCAGCCCGCCCAGCCCGAACGGCTCCAGGTCGTCACCGGGGGCCTCTTCTTCGTCGAAGAACACCCCCAGGCGATAACGAAAGAACGCCTCCACGGGGAAGCGCAGAAAGCGCGCAAGGGCCTCCGGCGCCACCGCGCGCGGCTCGCGCTCGGCCTCCAGCAGCGGGATCGGCTCGCAGGCGCCCTCGGCCGGGACCACATCCGCGGCGTGCACGGCCTCCCATTCCCGGGCATAGGTAAAGTGCCGCTCGTCGTCGCCCGCCGGGAAGTTCACCGGCGAGAAGGGCTGGAGTGGGTGCCAGGTGGTCAGGTATTCCACCAGGGCCGGGCCGGCCTCGGGCCCGTCGACCCCGGCCAGTCCCCAGCCGGCGGCCAGGTGATCGCGCAACTGCCCGACCAGCACCGAGGGCGGGCGCGGCTCGTTGTCGCGCACATGCCGCCCCACCCAGCTCACATGCAACTGGCGCCGCGCGGAGAGCAGCGCCTCCAGGAACAGATAGCGGTCGTCCTCGCGCCGCGAGCGATCGCCCGGGCGGTAGTCCTGTGCCATCAGATCGAAGTCCATCGGGGTCGGGCTGCGCGGGTAGTCGCCGTCATTCATGCCCAGCAGGCAGACCACCTGGAACGGGATCGCCCGCATCGGCATCAGGGTGCAGAAGTTCACCGAACCCGCCAGAAAGCGCTGCCCCACGCCGGAATCGTCCTGACTGGCCAGCCACTGCTCGCGCACCACGGCCAGCGGCAGCGCCTCCTCCAGACCAGCGGCCGCACAGTCCTCGCGCCACTGCTCCAGGGCCTCGCCCAGACGCTCCAGAGTGAACAGTTCGGCGTCCGTCTCCGGTGCGAAGAACTGTTCCAGCAAGGCGGCAAGCCGCGCCGACCAGCCCCCCGGGGCATGCGCCCGGCGCAGCCAGCCCCAGGCGTCTTCCAGCGCGGAGATCAGGGCCTCCAGCGGGCCCAGCAAGGCGGCGCTCAGCCCACCGATCTCGTCGTAGGGTTCCACCCCCTGCCACGGTCCCTGGTTGCCCAGGGCGTAGCCCAGCAGCATCCGCCGCAGGCCAAAGCGCCAGGTGTTCTGCTCCAGTCCCTCGGGCAGGCCCAGACCGGCGCGCTGCGCGGCATCCAGGCCCCAGCGCACCCCCGCGCCCGCGGCCCAGGCATGCAGCTGCGCCAGGTCCTCCTCGGCAATGCCGAAGCGCCGCCGGACCGCCGACACATCCAGCAGGTCCAGCAGTTCGCTGACGCCCATCCGGCTCTCCGGCAGGGACAACAACTGCTCCAGCGCGATGAGCACCGGGTCGCGCCCGCGCGGCCCCTGATCCGACAGCGTGTACGGGATGAAACGCGGGTCGTCGGTCTCCGGCTGGCCAAACACCGCCTCGATGTGGGGGGCGTACTGGTCGATATCCGGCACCATCACGATCACGTCGCGCGGGCGCAGCGCGGGATCGTGCGCGAAGTGGTCCAGCAGCCGGTCGTGCAGCAGCTCGACCTCGCGCAGCGGGCTGTGTGCCACATGGAACTGGATGGAGCGGTCCGCCACCGCAATCGCGGGCCAGGTCTCCCGCGTCTCGGCCAGCGGCCGCAGCGCGCGGATGTCCTCCTGCAACTGGTGCAGCAGGCAGTCCTCCGGCCCGCGCGTGCCGTGCGGCTCGAAGACATCCACGCGCTCCCAGTCCAGTGTGCGCAGCACCCGGCCGTAGTGTTCGGGGTCATCGTGCTCGTCCAGCAGCCCGATGTAGTCGCGTCCCTGCTTGCCCCAGGCCGCCAGCAGCGGATGCGCGTGGTTGTGCAACTGGGCCTCGTCCAGGGCCTCCGGCATCCCGGCCTTGCGCGCCTGGCGCCGCCGGGTGGCGCGCAGCAGGTCCTTGTCGGCCACGATGTCGGCCCAGTAGTACTCGCAGGGGTTGTGCACGCAGACCAGCACCTGGCAAAAGCGCGCCAGCCCCTCCAGCGCCTCCAGGATCTGCCCGGGCAGCGAGGAAATCCCGAATACAATGACCCGCCGGGGCAGACTCTCGGGGCGGCGCTCCAGCGTACGCACCGTATCCAGGTAGCGCGCGTGCACCGCGGAGCGGCTCACACCCTCCTGCGCGACGCCGATATCCGCCTGCAGCAGCCGCCACAGCTCCGCCTGCCAGCGCTGCCCCGGCGCCAGGTCGCGCGCCTGCCCGCGGGCGTCGCGCAGCACGTCGCGCCCGGCCGCCCAGTCGGTCAGCCAGTCCGCGCGATACACCTGGTACTGATCGAACAGGTCCGCCAGGCGCTCGGCGAGCTGGAAGCGCTTGCGCAGGTCCCCGCCCTGCCCCGGGTCGTCGTCCTGCAGGAACTGTCCGAGCGGGGCGAAGGCCTCCTGTCCCAGGCACGCCGGCAGCAGGCGCATCAGACGCCAGGTCAGCGGGCGCTTGGCATAGGGGGACTCCAGCGGAACGGCATCAGCCCCGAGCACCGCACGGTAGGCCGACCACACGAAGCGCGACGGCAGCTGCATGTCCAGCGCGGCCGCGATCCCGCAGCCCGGCGGATCCGCATCCGGCGGCGCCGCCAGGGCGTGCCGCAGCCACTGCGCCATGCCATTGCTCTGCACCAGAATGGTCTCGTTCTCCAGCGGCGTCAGCGGCGCCCGCCGCATCCACTCCACCGCCAGCGTACGCAGCGACTCCAGGTGGTTGCCGTGCAGTACCACCATCCCTGGCTGTAACTCGCGCGACTCCCCCAACAGCGGCTCCTTGATCGGTTCCCGAACTCCCCGCGAGGCCTGTTAGCCGGGGGACAATCCAGATGCGCCTACCCTACCACTCCCGGGCGACCCTCTCCGTCGCGCCAATCACCCCAATGTGCATCAACGGAGGCCGGGCGGTTGGGCCCGCTTTACGCGCGCGGCGCCGCCAGCAAGCTCTCGAACTCGGCCGCCGGCGCGGGGCGGCTGGCGTAGTAGCCCTGGTAGTGGTCGCAGCCCAGTTCGCGCAGAACGGCCAGTTGCTCGGCGGTCTCCACGCCCTCCGCAAGCACGCTCAGTCCAAGGCCATGCCCCAGCCCGACGATGGACCGGGCGATCGAGCGGTCGTCGGCATTGCCCGCGCCCTCTTCTTCGGCCAGGCCATCGACGAAGCTCTTGTCGATCTTCAGCGTATCCACCGGGAAGCGCTTGAGCTGCGCCATGGAGGAATAGCCGGTGCCGAAGTCGTCGATCGCGAAGTGGACCCCCCGCTCGCGCAGGCGCTGCAGGATGCGGCGGGCACGGCTCGGATCCGCCATCAGCGCCGACTCGGTAATTTCCAGCTCCAGCTGATCCGCCGGAAAGTCGAAGTCCTCCAGCAACTGCCCCACCTGCTGGTCGATGGGCACGCGCTGGAACTGCAGCGCCGAGACATTCACCGCCAGCCGCAGAGGCGGGTGCCCGGCGGCGCGCCACTGGTGTCCCTGCTCGATCACCCGGCGCAGTACCCAGCCGCCCAGTTCGACGATCAGCCCGGTCTGCTCCGCCAGCGGGATGAAGCGCCCCGGCGAGATCGGGCCCAGCTCGGGGTCGGTCCAGCGCAGCAGCGCCTCCGCCCCCAGCAGGCGGCCATCCGCGACGTGGTACTGCGGCTGGTAGTGCACCTCCAGCGCATCCTGCTCGATCGCCCGGCGCAGCCGCGCGGACAGGTCGATGCGCTCGCGCGCCGCGCGGGTGAACTCGTCCGAGTAGTAGCGATAGCTGCCGCGCCCGTCCATCTTGGCCTGCGACAGCGCGGTACTGGCCTGCTGCAGGAGGGTATCGGCATCCGCCGCATGCTCCGGGAACACCGCGATGCCCACCGTGGCGGTGACCTCCATCTCCATCCCGTTCCCGAGATCACAGGGGTAGCTCACCTCGCGGATGATGTTCTCCGCGACCAGCGCAGCGTCATCCACGTGGCCCAGGTTCTCCACCAGCACCGCGAACTCGTCGCTGGCCAGGCGCGCCACGGTGTCGGTCCCGCGGCGCCCCACCTGCAGCCGCTCGGCCACCAGGCGCAGCAGGCGATCCCCGGCCGCATGGCCCTGACTGTCGTTGATGTCCTTGAAGCGGTCGATGTCCACGAACAACAGCGCCAGGTGCCCCTGACGCCGCCGCATCAGCGAGATGCCGTGCGTCAGGCGGGCGCGCAGCAGGCGGCGGTTGGGGAGCTCGGTCAGTGGGTCATGGTGGGCGAGGAAGTCGAGCTCCGCCTCGGAGGCCTTGATCCGCGAGATATCCGCGAACACCGACACGTAGTGCGTCAGCCGACCCTGGCTGTCATGCACCGCGGTGATGCTCTGCAGTTCGGGGAAGATCTCGCCGTTCTTGCGCCGGTTCCAGATCTCCCCCTGCCAGTGGCCGTTCACCTGCAGCTCGCGGAACAGGTTCGCGTAGAACGCCTGATCGTGGCGGCCGGACTGGAACATCTTCGGCGTGCGGCCGACCACTTCGTCCTGGGTATATCCCATCAACTGCGTGAAGGCGCGGTTCACCGACAGGATGTGCGCGGTGGCATCGGTGATCACCACCCCCTCGCGGGTGTTTTCGAACACCACCGACGCCAGGCGCTGACGCTCCTCCTGTTCGCGCCGTTCGGTGATGTCCTCGACCGTCGCGACGACGCGGTCCAGCGCACCCTCGGGCGTGCGGCTGCACTTGACGTCGATATCCGCGACCATCACCCGGCCATCGCGCCGCAGCAGGCGTTTCACGACACTGTAGCCGCTGCGTTCGCCGCGCCGCATCTCGGCGTCCAGTTCCGCCTCGCAGCCTCGATCCTCGGGGGTCGCCAGCCGGTTCCAGTCCATCGCCGTCAGTTCGTCCGGGGCATAGCCCAGCATGTCCGCCAGACAGGCGTTCACGCGCTCCCAGCCCTCGCCACCCGGACCCGAGATCGCCATACCAACGAACGGCATGTCGAAGAAGATCCCCAGCATCCGGTCCTGGTCGGCATGCGCCCGCACCAGCGCCAGGTTGCGCCGCAGCCATTGCTGGCGCCACAGCAGCCCCCCGGCCGCCAGCACGACCAGCCAGACCAGGAGCGTGGCCCCGGCCGCCCAGACCGCCTGCTGGCGGGGGGCCACCTGCACGCCATCGAGATCCCGCTTCAGCACCAGGTCCCAGCCGGCCGGCGCCAGGCCCTGCACACCCGCGAAGAAGCGGCTGTCCGCGTTGTCGAAACGCTCGATCACCACCGCGTCGCGCGGATGGTCCAGGATCCGCTCGCGCAGCCGCGGGAACGCCGCCGGAGCCGGGATGATCACCCCGCCGGCTGCGCTGATTCGGGCAATCGTGGCCCGCTGGTCGCCGCCCCGCACCACGATATGCGCCTGCGCATCCAGCCCGTTGCGGCTCTCCGTCAGCGTCAACAGCGGATGCAGGCTCTCGACCGTGGACGACAGCAGCACCAGCCCCACCACCGGATCATGCGGCCGCGCGCGATCCCGCACCGGCACCGCCCAGCTGATCCGCGGGCGTCCGTCCGGGTCGGCATGCAGGATGGGTTCGCTCGTCTCCGCGCTGCGCCGCACTTCGCGCAGTACGGCATCCATCTGCGATTCATCCAGCGCGCTGCGCCCCAGTTCGATCACCGGCTGGCGATTAGCATCCAGCAGGGCGACGCCATCGTAGTCATAGGCCCGGCGCATCAGCTCCAGGCGATCGCGCACCTGCTCCAGGGCCAGCACCGAGCGCCGTTCCAGCGCCGTCACCGCGAACAGATTGAATCCGCGCGCCTCGGCCAGCACCACGGCGTCCCCGGTACGCTCCGCCAGCCAGCGATCAATCACGCCCCCCTTCAGGAACGCGGCGCGTTGCAGGTCCTCGCGGGCCTGCGTCTCGGCGGCCGCCACCTGCCACTGCCAGGCGCCCAGCCCCACCGCCGCGGTCGACCCGATCACCGCGGCCGCCAGGGCCAACCAGGGCCAGTAGCCGAAGCGCCCGAGTGCCTGACGGGACCCCGCCACCGGTGCCTCCGGGTTCGAGGCCGGCAGCCAGCGCATCGCCGCGTACAGCAATACGCCAGAGACCAGCACAAACCCGATGCCCTTGCCCAGGTTCGCGCGGGTCAATGCGTCGGGCACGTCCGCGCCGGCCCACCACGCCAGCGCCACATCGGACAGGGCAATCCACAACACCCCCACCACGACATAGCCCCCGGCGATCCAGCCGGCGGCGAAACGACGGGTCCTGCGGCGCGCGTCCGTCATCGAGCGCCCCCGCACGCCCATACGGCAAACGCAAAAAGGCGCCGTACCCCGTTTCCGGTCCGCACGGCGCCCCAAAGGCCTGGTTCAATGGTTGTCACGTCGTCAGTCGACACTGCCAAAGGCATTCGCACCCGCAAAGAGGTCTCCGTCCAAATCCGTTGTCACCGGCATACCGATGTACTGCCCGGCCCGAACAGCATGGGACCCGCCGAAGCGGGCCCCGCTGCATCCGTCGTCCGATCCTCACCGGCCTTTCTACCGGGGTTCAATACCGGACTGTACCGGATTACATTACTCGGCGACGGTCCGCTCGATGATCACCTCGATCTCTTCGGAGGACTTCTCCATCACCTCGGCCACACCTTCCGGCATCATCGGCAGAAAGCCCGGCACGTTCATCCGCGAGATGAACACATCGCCCTGGCTGTCCTGATAGATACTCACGCGGCAGGGCATGAACGCGGACACCGGACGGAAGGCATCCTCCTCCAGGATCTGCGCGCTGTAGCGCCCGCTGCACACATCCAGGATCACCACCGGATCAATCGTGAAACCGCGCTCCGACAGCGTACCGGCCATGTTGTTGCGGCCCAGGATGCTCCACCCCGCCTCGGACGCCTCCTGTTCAAACGCGGCAAGCGTGGCCGGGAAGGAATGCGGGCTCGGCGTCACCTTCACCATGTCCGGCTGCTCGCCCCCATGACTGCCGGCCTGCACCGCACCGGCAAAGGCCAGCGCAACCAGCATCGCCAGAAGCGCGAGGAACCGCGCACCATGGCGGGTGGTCATCATAGTAGATTGCATCTTGATTTCTCCTTTCCCTACAAGCGGGAATCGTCGTGATGGTCCGCCTCTTCGTTACGTTGGAGACGTCACCTGCACAAACAGACTAGCGACAACGGCCTGCACCCGTATTGATGCAGGTCAACCAGACACGAATCAGACCCGTTCCAGACGGGTCCCACCGGCGCAGCGTCGCCGCAAACGCAAGGAGATCGACATGGAAGCCACACTGAAAAACGGAACGGTCACCCTGAAGATCGACAAGAAGGCCGCCAAGGACATCGCCGAGAACATCACCGAACTCGACGGCGAGATCAGCAACGGCGCGCGGGCCCTCGGCTCCGTACTGCAGGAAGGCGTCTACGAACTGGAAAACGAATTCCGCCAGCCCCCGCACGCCTTCGACGAGCACGCCCCCAAGCAGCCCTCCATCGAGGACTGACGCGCCCGCCGCGGCCGCAACAAGCCAAACAAGAATACAAGGAGCACGACATGCACCTGGAAAAAGCCGAGAACGGCGAACTCGTCATCACCATGCCCGAGGCCGAAGCCGCCGACGCCCTGGCCACGCTGAAGAAGCGCGCCGACGAACTCGACGAATGCGAGGACCTCACCGAGGCCCTGGAAAACGCCGGCGTCCAGCTCCCCGAACAACCCGACCACATCCGCCACGAATACATGCCCCCGGCGGACCACTAACCCCGCCCCACACTCCTGGGGCGGGCACGCCGTCACACCCCGGGGCGATGATTCGGGCCTATCCAGCACCCCATCGCCGAGAGGCTCGGCCCCTGCAGGCCCGAAAGCCCCGGACAGCGTAGGAGCCCAGCCCCCTGGGCGATCCGACCTGTCCAACACCCCGATCGCCGAGAGGCTCGGCTCCTACGCATCCCGAAACCACGGCCCCCGTAGGAGCGTGCTTGCACGCGAAGCCCCCGCCAAAGCCAGTCACGGAACACCCTTCCGCAGCCCCCCACCGGCTCACAAGCAAGAAGCCCAAATAACCCCATGCCCCAAAAAGAGAAAGAGCCACCCCAGCATCCGTGCCCGGGCGGCTCTTTCAGGGGCATCCCTGTCCCCGCGACAAAAACTAGCACACAAAGTAGAGGATTCCAGCCCATCCACGAAAAAAACGCCCAACGGTCGCTTTCGCCCCCTCAGCGGTAGCCCCACTCCCCACCACCGGACAAATTCGAGCATTACCCGACACCGTCGCATATCCAGCATCCCGGCACCATGCTACAGCCCGCTACTCCCGGCACCCCCAGATACCGAATAACCGCAACGCCGTTTCCGCGACAACGCCCCCAACAAGCGCCCTGTAGGAGCGGCCTCGGCCGCAAAGCCCCCGCCAAAGCCCGAAAACCACCCGGTCAGGGCAAACACCAAACCACAACCCTTGCGCCTCTCCAGCCCGGCCCAGCGAAGATGCCGTAAGAACCCAGATCTCTCACGCCGGACCGCACCCGACGCCGGAGCCATTCCGGCGAAACCCCGGATAACCACAACGCGGTTCCCGAGATAACCATCGATGCACACAAATCAGCCCAGCAATGCCTGTGGCTCCGCGTCCAGCGCACTCCAGTGCTGGCGCAACCGCTCGGCCAGGTCCTCCGCCTCCAGCAGCATCACCGGCATCGGCAAGTCCGCTGCACGCTCCCGCGCCGCGGCCGAGAACCCGCCCAGGTTCACGTACATTCCCCGGTCACCGGCGCCGCGTCCGGTGGCAAAGCGCTCCAGCTCGACCAGCCCCGTCTCCACCGTCGAATCGTTCGCCACACCCACCACCAACCGCGGCACATCGTCACCCCCGCCACCGGCCGGAACCGTCACCCGCTCCAGCCACGGCCGGTTTTCATCCTCCGACGCCTCGACCACCACATACCCCATTCCGCGCAACAGCCCCTGCACCACCCGCATCCGCTCCGATGCCGCCAGTTGCTCCATCCGCTCAGCCCAGTCATCCATCACCATCTCCCGCATCCACCCCTCGACGCTAAGGGAAAAGCCGCACAGAAACCAGAACCCGCCGCATCACGCGCCAAACACTGAACCATTCCCCTGTAGGAGCGGCCTCGGCCGCGAAGCACTAGGTGTGATCTCTCAACAGGTTGTCCACGGGGCGACTCCGAAGGATGCTGAGTTTGCCGACTTAGCGATTCCAAGGAGGACGCCCCGTAAACCTTCATCAAAATGCCTTAATGGGACCCCGTGGTCGAGAGCGGATGGTCCGTCTGGTGGTCGACAATGGCCAGACTCTTCGGGCCACGGCGCGGGGTTGTGGCGTGGAGCCAAAGACCGTCCGCCGCTGGGTCCAGCGGTTCCTAGATGTGGAGTCTCTGAGCTGGTCTAATTTCCGTGGACACCTCGTTAGGTGGGACGATACCCCCTGGACGAGGAGAACAACCATGGCACGCAAGCGCCGAAGTTTTTCAAGCGAATACAAGGAGCGCGTGGCCCGGATGGTGGTCGATGACGGTCTGGAGGTCTCGGTCGTATGCCGGGATCAGGATCTAGGCGAGACGGCCGTTCGCCGCTGGGTCGATCAACTCAAGGCGGAGCGCACGGGGCAACCGGGCGAGGGTCGGCCGCTGACGGCGGAACAGCAACGG
>NZ_KB898139.1:0-33000 GCF_000377445.1 Thioalkalivibrio sp. ALE9 | reverse complement strand
ACCAGCCGACGGTCGTGGCCGGGCGCAAACCCCAGGATCTTCCCGAATTCCAATGGATCAACACCGTGCTCGGCAACCTCAAGACCAGCCTGAGCGGGAGCTACCATGCATTTGCGTTCGCCAAGTACGCGGCCCGTTACCTCGCGGCATTCGCCTACCGCTTCAACCGACGCTTTGATCTGGCGACGTTGCCGGCGCGACTGCTGGTCGCCGCCGCGCACTGCCGGCCCGTGCCCGAGCGGCTCCTGCGACTAGCTGACTCTCGTTGCTAATCAGGAATGCTTTTGCCCTTGCCCTTCTTCGTGCCTTCGTGTGCTTCGTGGTGAATACGGTTTTCGAGTTGCGGCGAGGCGTTGGAGTTGAGCTGGATCAGCGCGGCGGGGATTGGGCAGGGCGATACTTTGCCGGGCTCAAGGCCGGGGGCGGGTGGTCGTTAACGAAGCCAAAGGAGGGTGTCGATGAAGATTGGGAATCTGGGTGGGCTGCGACTGAAGCTGGTGATCCTGGTGATCGTGGTGAGTACGGTGCCGCTTTCGATCATGGGCGGGGTGACGTTCCACACCATGAAGGGCGATCTTGCCGCGGGGGTGGATGAGGCCCTGGTGACGCAGCTGTGGTGGTTGCTGTGGGCGCTGTGGGTGGTCGCGTTTGTGGTGGCGCTGGGGATTGGCTGGTTCTATGCCAATGTGCTGACGCGGCCCCTGGAGCGCCTGGCCGAGGGGCTGGAGGCGATCGGCGAGGGGCGCGCGGATCTCGGGCACCGCGTGGAGGTGACTACGGACGACGAGATCGGCCGCACCGGTGCAGCCTTCAACACGGTGATGGGCCGGCTCTCCGGGCTGATCCGGCAGGTCGCGGATGCGGCCGACGGCATCGCCGCCTCCGCGCGACAACTGGAGGGTCGCAGCAACGAACTGACCCGGGCGACCCACGAGCAGCGCGGCGACGTGGAGCAGGTGGTCACCGCGATGAATCAGATGTCCGCCACTGTGCAGGAAGTGGCCAACAACACCCAGAGCACGGCCGAGAGTGCCGGTCAGGCGACCCGGGCGGCGGAAGGCGGACGCACCGTGGTGCAGGCCACGCAGGGCGCGATCAACACCCTGGCCGGCGAGATCCGCCAGGCGAGCCACGTGATCAGTGAGCTGAAGGGTGACAGCGACAACATCGGCACCATCCTGCAGGTGATCGAGGAGATCGCCGAGAAGACCAACCTGCTGGCGCTCAATGCGGCGATCGAGGCCGCCCGCGCCGGCGAGGCGGGACGCGGCTTCGCGGTGGTGGCCGACGAGGTGCGTCATCTGGCTCAGCGAACCAACGACTCGACCGGGGAGATCCGCGAGATCATCCAGCGCCTGCAGGGCGGAGCGACCCGCGCGGTACAGGCGATGGAGGTGAGCCAGCAGCACGCCGAGACCTCGGTGGAGAAGGCCGGCGAGGCGGGCGAGACCCTGGAGTACATCCACGACTCGGTGACCACCATCGACGACATGACCCGCCAGGTGGCCAGCGCGACCGAGGAGCAAAGCCAGGTGGCGGAGGAGATCAACCGCAACATCCACCACATCAATGACATCGCGGTGCGCAACGCCGACGGGGCCAACGAGATGCAGCAGGCGGTAGAGGCCCTCGAAGGGCTGGCGCAGCAGCTACAGAACGAGGTTGCGGGCTTTCGTCAGCAGGGCTGATCCGGTCTGGCCTCAGAAGCCTCGGCGCAGGGCGTCGAAGCCCAGGGCGACGTCGTCGGGATCCGCGCCGGGCTCGATGCGCAGGCGGTCACGCACGGTGTCGCGGTCAATATGGGACGCCTCGATCGCGTCGTCGGGCAGGCGATACAGCCACCAGGCGAGCGCGGCCTGGGTGCGGGTCTCCGACCAGGGCTCCAGGTCCGTCCCGATCCGCTCGGCATGCGTGCCCAGCTCCGCGTCGAAGAAGGGCTCCAGTCGATCCAGCGCGGCGACCGGGTCGGGCAGGTCCGGACGTTCGCCATCCAGTGCCTCCACGGCGCGCGCCAGTTCCTGGCGGGCGATCTCCGGCCAGATCTGCGAGGGCAGGTAGCCCTCCATCGCCGGTCGTCCGCCGGCGGTGATGCCGTGCAGGTAGCCGCTGCGGGTGAGCAGATAGCGGTCGAGCGCCTCCAGCGCCTCGCGGGCCCAGTCGAGCGTCTCGCGGTCTTCCAGTACGCGCGCCAGGTTGGCGAGCGCGGCAATGGCCTGGCCCGAGGTGTCGGCATAGGTGTTGCGGTCGACCCGGGGTGGATCGGTCTGCGTGCGGGTCTCCGGGTCCAGCTGATAGTAGTCGCGGTCGGCGTACTGGCTGTTGCCGAAGCGCAGCTGACGCGCGTCCCACAGGTGGTCGCGCAGATAGTCGCGAATGCCGCGCGCGATCTCCGCGTAGTGTTCGTCGCCGATGCGCTCGTAGGCCTCGGAGAACAGCCACAGGAACGCGGCGTTCTGATCCAGGCGCTTGGAGGTCTCCAGGGCCAGGACCGGGTCGCGCTGGTCGGGATCGTGGAAGAAGAAGAAGCCGCCCTCGACCTCGTCGTAGAGATCCTCCGCGATCTGGTCCAGTAGGCCGGGCATGCGTTCCTCCCAGTCGTCACTGGCCAGCAGGTAGCGGTAGGTCCAGGGTTGCGGGCGCTTGCTGAGCGTGCCGAATGTGGCGCTGCCGCTCAGGCGGTCGGCGCGCTCGTCATAGACCTCGTCGAGCATCTCCATGAAGGCCTCGAGGCCGTCGATCGCCGCGTCGTCCGGTGTGATCTCGCGGCCGGTGACCGAGAACATGTCGCGCTGCGCCTGGAGGATGCTCTCGAGGTCACGGGCATTCACGTGGCCGGTGAAGCGGGTCAGCATCTCGTCTTCGTGATTCACGATGACCACGAAGGGCAGGCCGCGCCCGCCATAACGGCGGAACAGGTCGGCGCGTTCGTCCAGGTCGACGAGGACGGGGATGTAGTGCTCGTCGATGACATCCACCACCGACGGGTTCTCCAGGGATTCGTCCTGGAAGTCGCGGCACCAGGTGCACCACTGGCC
Organism: Thioalkalivibrio sp. ALE9; assembly: GCF_000377445.1. Lineage (NCBI taxonomy): Bacteria > Pseudomonadati > Pseudomonadota > Gammaproteobacteria > Chromatiales > Ectothiorhodospiraceae > Thioalkalivibrio > Thioalkalivibrio sp. ALE9. The sequence continues at coordinate 29,965 of NZ_KB898139.1, read as the reverse complement.
GTGGAAATAGAAGAAGATCGGGCGTTCGCGCGCCTCGGACTCGTCGAACAGCCCGCTGTCCCAGCTTTGCCAGTCGATGCTGGAGTCGGCCGGATAGTCCTCGGCGGCCACTGGCAGCGCGAGCGCCAGCAGGGCGGCGCCCGCAAGGAGCCCGCGCGCGGCGCCACGAAGGGCGCTGGCGACGGAAGGGCCTGGGTTGTAGAAGGGTCCGGTCATCGCGGGCACTTTCCGGGCTTGTGTCTATTGGTATAGACCAGTTGAAGGATTGCGCGTTCGGCACGGGGCGGTGTGGCAGGATGCCCGCTTGATCACTGCTCGAGGACCCGGGGTCGGTCCGATTGGGGACGGATCTGCTGTGCGCGTCGTAGAATGGCGCCATTTTTCACGCCGGCTCTGGTTAGCCGACGCGCGATCTGCGCCTCGAGACAGCGGGCATCAACGGGCCCGCGCTTGCGCCACGCTCGCGGCGACTATCCAGATCCGACAGTCCCCCAGGAAACACTGATCCATGTACAGGCTTGCATTGGTGCCCAGCTTTTTCCTCGACCCGGCGTGTTGCGGGGGGTCTTCATGACGGGAGGCCGGACCGACCGGCGGGTGACGTACCTGCTCCCCGGCCTGTGGGCGGCACCGGGGGCCACCGCGGGTGAGCCATCACGCCCGGTGCGGCGTCTGGCTCGCTGGCTGGGGCGCGCGCGGGCGACCGGCGATTCCGGGGCGGCGCCGGGCTGGGAGGCGGCGCTCGCCGAACGGCTGGGTTATCGGCCGCAGGGCGAGGGCGCACGGACCTGGCTGGCCCAGCCGGTCCAGCTGACGCCCGGGATGAAGGACCTGGTGGCCTCGGCGGTGGAGCCCGTGGCGGACGCCGAGCGCGAGGCGTTGTGGGCGGCCGCGCAGCCGGAACTGGAGGCGGCCGGCGCCACCCTGGGCCTGGGCGAAGACGGCCTGTGGGAGCTGCAGCTGGACGCCGAGGGCGAGGCCTCCGGCCCGCCGCCGTCTGTCGGGCTCGGTCGATCCATGGTGGCCCCCTCGCTGCAGGGCGATGTCGCGCGGCGTCTCCAGGTCCTGGCGACCGGCTTGCAGATGGCGTGGTTCCAGCACCCCGTCAACCTGGAACGCGAGCGTGAGGGACGGGGTGCGGTGCATGGGCTGTGGCTATGGACGCCGGGCTTTGCCGGCGGAGCCAGCGACGTGAGGCGCGTCTGTGGCGGCGGGGCGATCGGCCGCTGGCTGGCACGGGGCGCCGGTATCGACTGGTGCCCGGATCCGGCCTGCACGCCGGCGGAATCCGACGACACGGTGGTCGTGGTCGACGCGCTGGGGGGGCCGCCGTCCCCCGAACGACGCCTGGAGCTGCTGGAATCGGTCGCCGATGACGTGGTCGCGCCAGGGGTGCGCGGCGTGTTCCGCGGGGAACTGCGTGCGCTGGAGTTCGTGGACCCGCAGTCCACCCACCCCGTACTGCGGCTCGACCGCCGCCAGGCGCTGGCCTTCTGGCGCCGCCCAAGGCGGCCCTGAAGCCGCGTGCCGGTGTTATACTGCGCGGCTTTTCTCGCCACCTGATGGAACGTGCCGTGCGCGCCACGGCACCCGACGGAAACTGCCATGGAACTGAACGCGCTGTACTCCCGTATCGATGACCTGAAGGGCCGCCTGGACGCCCTTAGGGGGTATCTTTGACTACCCGGCCAAGGAAGACCGGCTGGAAGAAGTCCAGCGGGAGCTGGAGCAAAACCCCGATATCTGGAACGACCCGGAGCAGGCCCAGGCCCTGAACAAGGAGCGGGCCCAGCTCGAGGGTGTGGTCATCAACATCCGCGAGATCGGCACTCAGCTGGACGAGAGCCGGGACCTGCTGGAGATGGCCGAGGCGGATGACGACGAGGAGACGGCGGCGTCGGTCGAGACCGATGTCGACGCCCTGACCGCGCGCGTCGAGGGGCTCGAATTCCGCCGCATGTTCTCGGGCGACATGGACGAGGCCAACGCCTACCTCGACATACAGGCCGGCTCCGGCGGCACCGAGGCCCAGGACTGGGCGAATATGCTGCTGCGTATGTACCTGCGCTGGGCCGAGCACAAGGGCTTCAAGGCCGAGGTCACCGAGCTCTCCGAAGGCGAGACGGCCGGGATCAAGAGTGCCACCGTGCACATCCAGGGCGAGTACGCCTTCGGCTGGCTGCGCACCGAGACCGGTGTGCACCGTCTGGTGCGCAAGTCGCCGTTCGATTCCGGCAACCGCCGGCATACCTCGTTCGCCTCCGTGTTCGCCTCCCCGGAGATCGACGAGAACTTCGAGATCGAGATCAACCCGGCCGATCTGCGGGTGGATACCTATCGGTCCTCGGGCGCTGGCGGGCAGCACGTGAACACGACCGATTCCGCGGTCCGCATCACGCACGTCCCGACCGGTGTGGTCACCGCCTGTCAGGCCGGGCGCTCGCAGCACAAGAACCGCGAGATGGCGATGAACCAGCTGCGCGCCAAGCTGTACGAACGCGAGCTGCAGGAGCGCAATGCCGAGAAGCAGGCGGTGGAGGACACCAAGTCCGACATCGGCTGGGGCAGCCAGATCCGCTCCTACGTGCTCGACCAGTCGCGGATCAAGGACCTGCGCACCGGCGTGGAGGTCGGCAACACCCAGGCCGTGCTCGACGGCGACCTGGATCAGTTCATTGAAGCCAGCCTGAAGAGCGGGCTGTAACGCTATCTTTTACCGGGATTCCCGATGACCGAGATTACCGACGAGAACAAGCTGATCGCCCAGCGTCGCGCCAAGCTGAACGAGCTGCGCGAGGCCGGCCCGGCCTTCCCCAACGACTTCCGCCGCGATGCCCTGGCGGCCGATCTGCACGCCGCGCATGACGACACCGAAGGCGAGGCGCTGGAGGGGCAGGGGATCCGCGTGACCGTGGCCGGGCGCATGATCGGCAAGCGCGTGATGGGCAAGGCGAGCTTCGTCCGCCTGCGCGACCAGTCCGGGGACATCCAGCTGTTCGCCCAGCGCGACAGCCTGCCGGAGGGCGTCTACGCGGCCTTCAAGCACTGGGACCTGGGCGACATCGTCGGCGGGCAGGGCACGCTGTTCAAGACGAAGACCGGCGAGCTGACCGTCCAGCTGGACGAGCTGCGTCTGCTGACCAAGAGCCTGCGCCCGCTGCCGGAGAAGTTCCACGGCCTGACCGACCAGGAACAGCGCTACCGCCAGCGCTACGTGGATCTGATCACCAGCCCGGACAGCCGCGAGCTGTTCCGCACCCGCACCCGAATCGTGCGCTACATCCGCGAGTACTTCGAGCGCGAGGACTTCATCGAGGTGGAAACCCCGATGATGCAGGTGATCCCGGGCGGCGCGACCGCGCGGCCGTTCGCCACCCACCACAATGCGCTGGACATGCCGCTGTACCTGCGCATCGCGCCGGAGCTGTATCTGAAGCGCCTGGTCGTCGGCGGCTTCGAGAAGGTCTTCGAGATCAACCGCAATTTCCGCAACGAGGGGCTGTCCACCCGGCACAACCCCGAGTTCACCATGCTCGAGTTCTACGAGGCGTTCGTGGATTACCATGCGCTGATGGACCGCACCGAGACGTTGCTGCGCGGGCTGTGCGAGGACGTGCTGGGCACGACCACCATCGAGTACCAGGGCGAGACCTACGACTTCGGCCAGCCGTTCACCCGCATGACGGTTCGCGAGGCGATCCTCGAGCACAACCCGGAGATCAGCAGTGACGACCTGGCGGACATCGACAAGGTGCGCGCCCACTGCGAGCGCTTGGGAATCCCGATCAAGGCGAGCTTTGGGCTCGGCAAGCTGTGGACCGAGATCTTCGAGTACACCGCCGAGAACAAGCTGCGCCACCCGACCTTCATCACCGCCTATCCGACCGAGGTCTCGCCGCTGGCGCGGCGTAAGGACGACGACCCGTTCGTGACCGACCGTTTCGAGCTGTTCGTCGGCGGGCGCGAGATCGCCAACGGCTTCTCCGAGCTCAACGACCCCGAGGACCAGGCCGAACGCTTCCAGGCCCAGGTCGCGGAGAAGGACGCCGGCGACGACGAGGCGATGCACTACGACGCTGACTACATCCGCGCCCTGGAGTATGGCCTGCCGCCCACGGCGGGCGAGGGCATCGGCATCGACCGCCTGGTGATGCTGCTGACGAACAGCCCGTCGATCCGTGACGTGCTGCTGTTCCCGCACCTGCGCCCGGAGGCCTGATTCGGCACACCACGCCGTCGCGTGAACAATCCCCCGGTCGTCGTGTCCCATTTCTGCAATGGCAGATAACGGGAGGTACGGCATGCGAGAGGCAATGACACGAGGCTACGCCATCCGCACCGGTGCGCTGGTCGCGGGGCTGGCGCTGGTGGGCTCGGCCCTGGCCGGCGAAGTGGTCGAGGAAGGCATCTCGAGCGAGTACGAACAATTCGATCTCGTGCGGGTAGCCGGTGGTCTGGAGCATCCCTGGTCGGTAGCCTTCCTGCCGGACGGCGGCTATCTGGTGACCGAACGGACGGGTGCGCTGAAACAGGTGCGCGATGGCGAGGTGAGCTCGGTCGAGGGTGTGCCGGAGGTCGTGGCGCGCGGCCAGGGCGGCTTGCTGGATGTCGTGCTGCACCCGGACTTCGCGGCGAACCACCGGGTGTATTTCACCTATGTCACCGGGGATTCCGACCAGTCCTACACCGCGCTGGGGCGCGGGCGTCTGGAGGACGGGGCCCTGCACGAGGTGGAGGAGCTGTTCCGTCAGGACCGGGGCGGCAGCAATCCGGGCCACTTCGGTTCGCGGCTGGCCTGGCAGGCCGATGGCACCCTGTTGATGACGATCGGCGATCGTCGGCAGGAAGACCCGTCCCAGGACCTTTCTGCACATACCGGGTCCCTGCTGCGCCTGACCGAGGATGGCGAGGCCCCGGCGGACAACCCGTTTGTCGACCGCGATGATGCCCAGCCACACATCTTTGCCTATGGCCTGCGCAATTCGCAGGGTCTGGTGGTGGATCCGGCGGACGGCACGATCTGGCTGACGGACCATGGGCCCCGGGGCGGGGATGAACTGAATCGCATGGAAGCCGGGGGCAACTACGGCTGGCCGGTGGTGTCGCGGGGGCGTGACTACCGGTCCGAGGAACCCTTTGGCGAGGCGCGTCACGACGCCGACATGATCGACCCGGTCTACGAGTTCCTGCCGACGCTGGCGCCGTCCGGGCTGGCGATGGTGACCGCGGATCGCTTCGAGTCCTGGCAGGGCAATCTGCTGGCGGGTGGCCTGCGTGCCGAACGGATCCTGCGCATCGTGATCGAGGACGACGAAGTCGTGCACATGGAAGAGCTGCTGCACGGCAAGATCGGGCGCATTCGCGATGTCCGCGAGGGACCGGAGGGGCACATCTACGTGCTGACCGACCATTCGGATGGCGGGCTTTATCGCCTGGAATGAGCCCGATCCCGATCCCGAGCCCATGGCCGGCATTGGGGCCGCGAGTTCCGGGCCCGCACGGGCCTGCAAACAGGAGCCGGTCTTAGCGGCTTCGGCCCGAGGCGCCCCGACGTCAGTCGCCGGCTGGCTCCAGTAACAGGGCCGCCAGTGGCGGCAGATGCAGGTAGAGTGTCGCGGGGTGCCCGTGGCGTTCCACCGGCTCGGCATAGGCCTCCGCCGGGCCGCGCGAGCCCCCACCGTAGACCTCGGCGTCACTGTTCAGGGTGACCCGCCAGCGCCCGGCGTGGGGCGCGGGTACGGGGTAGGCCGGGCGCTCCACCGGCGTCAGGTTCAGCACCACCACGAGCTGGCGGCCCTGGTGGTCGCGGCGCACGAAGCTCAGGGTGGAGTGCGCGGCATCGTCGCAGTCCAGCCAGTCGAAGCCGTCCGGTTCGAATTCCCGGGCGTGCAGGGCGGGGTCGGCGCGGTAGGCGCGGTTCAGATCCCGCACCAGGTTCTGCAGGCCCTGGTGCAGCGGGTACTGCAGTACGTACCAGTCCAGTTCGCGATCCTCCGACCATTCCGGGCCCTGGCCGAATTCCTGGCCCATGAACAGGAGTTTCTTGCCGGGGTAGAGCCACTGCCAGCTGTAGAGCAGGCGCAGGTTGGCGTGCTGTTCCCACTCGTTGCCCGGCATGCGTCCGCGCAGGCTGCGCTTCCCGTGTACCACCTCGTCGTGCGAGAACGGGAGGACGAAGTTCTCGCTATAGGCGTAGAGCTGGCCGAACGTGAGCTGGCCGTGGTGGTGCATGCGGTAGATCGGGTCCATCCCGAAGTAGGTCAGGGTGTCGTGCATCCACCCCATGTTCCACTTCATGGTGAAGCCCAGCCCGCCCATGGAAGGCGGGCGGCTGACCCCCGGCCAGGCGGTAGATTCCTCGGCGATCATGGCGACGCCCGGATGACTGGTCTGGACCGTCTCGTTCAGGTGGCGCAGGAAGTCGATGGCCTCCAGGTTTTCGTTGCCGCCGTGGATGTTGGGCAGCCAGTCCTCGCCTTCGCGGTCGTAGTCGCGATAGAGCATGGAGGCGACGGCATCCACGCGCAGGCCGTCGAGGTGGAAGTCCTCGACCCAGCACAGGGCGCTGGAGAGCAGGAAGTTGCGGACCTCGGGGCGCGAGTAGTTGAAGATCAGGGTGCCCCAGCCGCGGTGCTCGCCGATGCGCGGGTCGGCGTGTTCGTACAGCGCGGTGCCATCGAACCGGGCCAGCGCGAACTCGTCGCGCGGGAAGTGGCCGGGGACCCAGTCGAGGATCACGCCAAGACCGGCCTGGTGGGCCTGGTCGACGAAATGGCGAAAGTCGTCCGGCTGACCAAAGCGCGAGGTGGGGGCGAAGAAGCCGGTGCTCTGGTAGCCCCAGGATCCGTCGAACGGGTGCTCGGTGACCGGCAGCAATTCGAGATGGGTAAAGCCCATGTCGCGGGCGTAGGGCACCAGGCGCTCGGCCAGCTCGCGGTAGCTGGGCCAGTGGCCCTCGGGACTGCGCTGCCAGGAGCCCAGATGCACCTCGTAGATGCTCATTGGCCGATGCTTCCAGGCCTCCGGATCGCGGTTGCGCATCCAGTGCTCGTCATTCCAGGCATAGGTGCTGGCCTCCTGGATGCGGGCGGCGGTCTCGGGGCGAACCTGGTAGGCGCGGGCGTACGGGTCGGTCTTCAGGTGCAGGCTGCCGTGCTCGCGATTGCGGATCTCGAACTTGTACAGCGTTTCCGCGGTCATCCCCGGTATGAACAGCTCCCAGATGCCGCTGCCCGCGTGGACGGTCATTGGATGGCAGCGCCCGTCCCAGCGGTTGAAGTCGCCCACCACCGACACGCGTTCGGCGTTGGGCGCCCACACGGCGAAGCGCACGCCGTGGATGCCGTCGCGGGCCATCGGATGGGCGCCCAGCATGCGATGGGCATGCCAGTGGCGGCCCTCGGCGAACAGGTGGCGATCGAATTCGGGGATGTCCGGGGCAAAGCTCCAGGGGTCAATTGCCTGCAACGTGGATGTGCCACCCTCGGGCATCCAGTCCAGCTGCGGGTGCGCGGGGAGGGCGTCCACCGGCCCACGCCACAGGAACAGCCCGGGGAATCCCGAGGCGGCGTCCATGGGTATGTGGCGCCCGTCGCAAAGTGTGATGGAGGCCTCCGTTGCATGCGGTAGCCAGGCCCGATAACAGGTGGTTTGTTGATCCAGCGCATGGCGCCCCAGGACGCTGTGCGGATCATGGAGCCGGGCCTCGGCCAGGCGCGCTAACGGATCGGCGACGGAACGGGTGCATTTGTCGGGGGCTGTTGCCATACTCGGATCAAGCTCGCGTTTGGGTCGTGGAATAGTGCGGTTCAGGCCGGGTCGGCAGAACACGTGAGTACAACATACTAGGGAAACACTGATTAATGTACGCACTCGCGTTGGCACCCCAGGTTTTTCGAGGCAAGGCGCGTCGTGCAGCGGGTAGTGGTTCTACCCGCAAGCGGCGCAACGCAGGATCGGGGAACCTGGGGTGCCAACCCCACAACCTATTGAGAGCAGGGGCTCGGCCGCTTTTGCGCGCGCACAGCGTTGCGGTTCCCTTGTGCAGAATGCTGCACGGCAGTCACCGCGCCTTGTTCGCACGCAAAAGCGACTCGAGCGCGAGTGAGTACATTAATCAGTGTTTCCCTGGAGAACACGAACGGATGTACGCGCGCTTGTCGGATACCGCGGTTCCACGAGGCGGGTCAGGGCACACACCGAGCCTTGTCCGCGGGTGGGAGCGAGGACCCAGCGAGCGGGTACATGCGGACGTGTTTGCCTCGACAAGGATGGGTGCATGAGTCCACAACCGCAACGTTACGTCAGCCGCCCGACCCGGGAGACCCTGGCCCTGATCCTGGCCGGCGGACGCGGCTCGCGACTGAAACAACTGACGCTGTGGCGCGCCAAGCCGGCCGTGCCCTTCGGCGGCAAGTTCCGCATCATCGACTTCCCCCTGTCCAACTGCATCAACTCGGGTATCCGTCAGGTCGCCGTGGTGACGCAGTACAAGGCACACTCGCTGATCCAGCACATGCAGCGGGGCTGGAGCTTCCTGCGCGGGGAATTCGGCGAGTTCATCGAGCTGCTGCCGGCGCAGCAGCGCATCGAGACCTCCTGGTACGCGGGGACGGCCGACGCGGTCTACCAGAACATCGACATCATCCGGCAGCACAATCCGCGCTATGTGCTGATCCTGGCCGGGGACCACATCTACAAGATGGACTACGGCCAGATGATCGCCTTCCATGTGGAGAGCGGCGCAGACATGACCGTGGGCTGCCTGGAGGTGGAGCAGGAGCGGGCGAAGGCCTTCGGCGTGATGGGGGTGGATGCGTCCAGCCGCATTACCTCGTTTGCGGAAAAGCCGGAGGACCCGGCGCTGATCCCCGGCAGCAAGACCCACTCGCTGGCCTCCATGGGGATCTACGTGATCAACACCGAGTTCCTGTTCGACCAGCTGATCAAGGATGCGGACGACACCTTCTCCAGCCACGATTTCGGCAAGGACATCATCCCCGGCATCATCGAGCGAAACCAGGTGATGGCCTATCCGTTCCGTGACGAGCAGGGCGTGCGCCAGGGCTACTGGCGCGATGTGGGGACCATCGACTCCTACTGGCAGGCGAATCTGGAGCTGATCGGGGTGACGCCGGAGCTGAACCTGTACGACTCGGAATGGCCGATCTGGACCTATCAGGAGCAGTTGCCGCCGGCCAAGTTCGTGTTCGACGACGAGGACCGCCGCGGCATGGCGATCGACTCGATGGTCTCCGGGGGCTGCATCATCTCCGGGAGCACCGTGCGCCACTCCCTGCTGTTTTCCAATGTGCAGGTCAACGCCTGTGCCAGCGTGGAGGACTCGGTGATCCTGCCCAGCGTGACCGTCGGCGAGAACTGTGTGATCCGCAATGCGGTGATCGACAAGGGCTGCAAGGTCCCGGACGGGACCGAGATCGGGGTGGACGACGAGGCCGACGCCCGCGACTACTTCGTCTCCCCGGGCGGGGTGCGCGTGGTGACGCCGGAGATGCTCGGACAGGCGACCCACCATGTCCGCTGAATCCGGCAGTACCACCGCGCTCGCCACCCAGCCGCCGCAGCTCGACGTGGTGCTGTGCTGGCATATGCACCAGCCGCAGTACTACGACTCCGGGGCCGGTGAATATGTCCTGCCATGGACCTACCTGCACGCGCTGAAGGACTACACCGACATGGCCGCGCACCTGGAGGCCTGTCCCCAGGCGCGCGCGGTGGTGAATTTCGCGCCGATCCTGCTGGAGCAGATCGCGGACTACGGCGAGCGGCTGGAGGCCGGGATCGGCAATCGCTCGAGCTTCGGCGACCCGGTGCTGGACCTGCTCCAGCTGGATATCGTCCCGGTGGATCCGGTGCAGCGGCGCGAGATCCTGCGCGTCTGCCTGCGCGCGCATGCCCCGCGCATGATCGAGCCGTTCCCGCTGTTCGAGCGCCTGGCGACCCTGGCCCGCCAGGCGCTGGAAGACGCCGTGCTGCTGGCGCATCTGGACAACCGCTTCTTCCAGGATCTGGCGACCTGCTATCACCTGGCCTGGCTGGGGGAGACCGTGCGCCGCGCCTATCCCGAGGTGCAGGGCTGGCTGAAGGCGGATCAGGGCTTCAACCGCGACGTGCGGGGCCGCCTGCTGAAGCTGATCCGCGACGAGGTCAAGGCGATCCTGCCGCGCTACCGCGAGCTGGCCGAGCAGGGGCGTGTGGAGCTCTCGTTCACCCCGTATGCCCACCCGATCATGCCGCTGCTGCTGGACCTGCAGTCGGCGCGCGAGGCGATGCCGGACGTCGAATTGCCGCAGGCGCCGGCGTACCCGGACGGCGAGGCCCGGGTGCGCTGGCATATCGAACGCGGCCTGGCGGTGTTCGAGCAGTACTTCGGCTTCCGGCCACGCGGCTGCTGGCCTTCGGAGGGCAGTCTCAGCGAGGCGACCGTGCGCCTGCTGGATGACTACGACATCTGCTGGACCGCCAGTGGCCAGACCGTACTCGGCAACAGCCTGGCGGCGGCCGGGGAGACCGCCGAGTCGCATACCGGTTCGGCGGAGCAGGAGGGCTGGCTGCATCGTCCGTATTGCCTGAAGGGGGCCCGGACGGAGCTGTTCTTCCGCGACGACGGGCTTTCCGATGCGATCGGGTTTCGCTACGCCGACTGGCACGCCGACGACGCGGTCGGGGACTTCGTGCATCACCTTGAGAACATTGCCGCCGTCTCGCCCGACGGGGGCGTGGTGGCGGTCATCCTGGATGGCGAGAACGCCTGGGAGTACTACCCGGAGAACGGCTTCTACTTCCTGCGGGCGTTGTACGAGCGGGTAGCGGAGAATCCGCGGCTGAACCTGTGCACCTTCTCGGACGTCTGCCAGCGCACGGGTCCGCGGACGGATCGCGGCGAACTCACGGGCATGGTGGCGGGCTCCTGGGTCTACGGTACCTTTTCCACCTGGATTGGCGACCCGGACAAGAACCTTGGCTGGGACCGCCTGATCGAGGCCTGGACCGCCGTGGACCAGGCCATCGCGCGGCATCCGGCACTGGATACGCCGGAGCTGCGCAAGCAGCTCGCGGTATGCGAGGGCTCCGACTGGTGCTGGTGGTTCGGGGAATACAACCCCGCGGGTTCCGTCAGCGACTTCGAACAGCTCTATCGTCGGCATCTAGCCCGCCTGTACCAGCTGGCGGATCTCGATGTGCCCGACTCGCTGGGCGAGGTCCTCTCGGTCGGGGGCGGTGATCCCGCGGCGGGCGGTACCATGCGCAAGGGCCAGTAACTGTGTGCCAAGTAACCATGTGCCCGGTAACCATGTACGAGGGGCCGTAGCGGATGGAGGCGGGCGAAGAACACTGCAACCCCCTGATGCAGCGCCGCCGCGCGGGGGTCCTCCTGCACCCCGTGTCATTGCCGGGCCTGGGTCCGGTCGGGACGCTGGGGGACGAGGCCTTTCGTTTCCTCGACTGGGCGCGGGATGCTGGCTTCAGCCTGTGGCAGATCCTGCCGTTGCACCCGCCGCAGGAGGACGGTTCGCCGTATGCCAGTATCTCCGCCTTCGCTGGCGATGTGCGCCTGATCGACCCGCAGCGCCTGGCGGCGCGCGCGGGCCTTGCGGACCCGACGCTGCCCGTCGACACACTGCTGGAACAAGCGCGGGAGCGGCTGGAGCAGGCCGGCGATGGCTGGGCGCAGGCCTACCAGGCCTTTCGGGATTCCCAGGGCCCGGTGTGGCTGGAGGACTTTGCCCGTTTCGTGGTGATCCGCGCCCGTGAAGGCGGCCGTCCCTGGTGGGAATGGCCGGCCGCCTTGCGTGACCGTGATCCGGATGCCCTGGCGGCTGTGGAGGTCGATGCGGCCCGGGAGCTGGAGGCGGTACGCTTCGCCCAGTTTGTGCTGTTCGATCAATGGCAGGACGTGCGCGAGCATGCCCGCGCGCGGAACATCCTGATCCTGGGCGACATGCCGATCTTCGTGGCGCACGACTCGGCCGAGGTCTGGGCCCACCGCGATCTATTCGATCTCGACGACACGGGGCACCCGCTGACCGTGGCCGGCGTGCCACCGGACTACTTCTCCGAGACCGGGCAGCGCTGGGGCAACCCGCACTACCGCTGGGACCGCCTTGCCGAACGCGGCTACGACTGGTGGGTGGAGCGGATGCGCTGGACCCTGGAGACGGTAGACGCCGTGCGCATTGACCACTTCCGCGGCTTCGAGGCCAGCTGGGCCGTGCCGGCGAGCGAGCCGGATGCCACGCAGGGGCACTGGGTGCCGGGGCCGGGCGCGGCCTTCTTCGAACAGCTTCAGACCCGTCTCGGCGTGCTGCCGTTGCTGGCCGAGGACCTCGGCGTGATCACGCCGGAGGTGACCGCCCTGCGCCTGCGCTTCGATCTGCCGGGCATGCGCATCCTGCAGTTCGCCTTCGAGGGTGGGCCGGACAACCCGTACCTGCCGGCGAATCATGACGAACTGAGCGCGGTGTATACCGGCACCCACGACAACGACACCACGCTGGGCTGGTTCCGTTCCCTGGAGCCGTCCCTGCAGCAGCACGTGATCGCAACGCTGGACGAGGGCGGGGCCGAGGAGATGCCCTGGCCGCTGATTCGTGCGGCCTGCCGTTCTCCGGCACAGCTCGCGATTCTACCGATGCAGGATGCCCTGCAACTGGGTTCGGAGGCGCGCACGAACATTCCCGGTACGGTGGACGAACGCAACTGGACCTGGCGCTTTGACTGGAGTCAGCTGCCCGAGGGACAGACCGAGGCGCTGCGCGCGCTGGCGCAGGAGACCGGCCGCCTGGAATGAGGGACCGTTCGGCCCGCGCGCCTCAATGCAGGCATGGGCCCGACACAAGAAAGCCCGGCCCCTTGACGGGGACCGGGCTTTTTCATCGGGTCTACGGTGACGCGATTAGCGCATCATGCCGCCGCCCTGGCCACCCTGTTGCTGCTGCATCTGCTGCTGCAGGCTCTGCATGCGTTGGATGACGTCGTCGATATCGGCGTTTTCCTGGCGCATGGCGGCCATCAGGTCTTCCCGCAAGGCTTCCTGGGCCTCCCGGATCTCTTCATCCTGAGCGACCGCCTGCTGGGCCTCCTGCAGGTTCATCTGCGCCTGCTGCACGTCTTCGGACTGGATGACTTCCTGGCGCTGTTCGGCGCTGAGGTCCGGATCGCGCAGGCGTTCCTCGGCGGACTCGAGGGTTTCCAGGTCCCGACGCGGCTGATAGCCGGCGGACTCCATCTTGTCCAGGACCAGATTTTCCAGCTCTTCGCCCTTCTGTTCCAGCTGCGGATTGTTCTGGATGGCCTGCTGCTGGGTCTCGGCGAGCGTCTGCTGGAGCTGCTGCATCTCCATCTGCGGGTTGCCGCCCTGACCGCCCTGCATGCCCATGCCGCCCTGACCCTGCTGGCCCATGCCCTGCGCCATGGCGAGCGGGCTGGCCAGCGCAAGGGCGGCCGCGGCGATCAGTCCGGCGACGGACCGGGAACGAATCTTCATAGAGTCTCTCCTGCTTAAGTAGTAACGGTAGCCTAGACAAGCGCACTTAACCCCAGCTTAACAAGCGTGGCGCTTTCATGCCCGACAAGGGGCGTCCAACCTGGCGAGTGGCACCTGGCGAAGACGATCTGCGGATGGAGGAGTTCCCCGGGGCCCCGTGGCGGGCGTATCCGTGTGATGCCCGTCGCGGTTTCGGGTTGATCAGGGCGGATCGCTGCGCGTGAACAGCGCTATGTCGCGCGCGGGCAGCGCGAGGGCGCAACCCAGCCGGTCGGCGATCCAGTGCAGGGTGTCGGGACCGTAGAACGCGACGTGGGTGGGGTCGCGGCGATAGTGCCAGCGGCGGAAGCGGTCCGCCTCGGGCGGCCATTCGGTCATTACGGCAAGAACGCCGCCGGGTCGCAGGTGGGTGTGCAGCGTTTGCAGTGCATGCAGGGGACTGTGGAGGTGCTCCAGCACCTCGGTGCAGGTGATGAAATCCCAGCCGGAGTCGGGTGCGTCGGGCCAGGCGGGTGCAAAGGTGGGGTCCCATATATCCATGGTGTAGCCGCCCGCCCGCAGCAGGGCCGCGAGAACGGGTTGGGGTCCGCAGCCCCAGTCGAGGCCGCGGGCAGGTGGCGGCAGGGCCTCGAGCAGCGGTTCGATCAGCCGCTGGAGATGCGCCTGGTAACCGGGATCATCCGGCCGATTCTCGTGGGTGCGGTAGTACCCGCGTTCCGTCTCTTGGTCGGGCCAGGACCCGGTGTCGAGGTGGATCAGGCGGCAGTGGTGGCAGCGGCGATAGTCACCGGGTGAGGGGTCGCCGAGACCGCGGTGATGGAACAGCCGGGTCGGCTGGCCGCACAACGGGCAGGCAGGCCGAGCGGAGCCGCTCAGCGGCGCAGGTAGCGGAACCACGAGGCGATATTCAGCAGGCTCATCAGGGATTGCGAGAGGTAGGTATAGGCGGCGGCCTTCAGGATGCGCTCCGCATGCGGGTAGTCGGGTGGGTGCAGGTAACGCCCGTCACGCAGCATCGGCATGGCCCGGCGGAAGCTGGCGTCGAACTCCGTGGGGAGGGTGACCAGGTGGGCCAGCGTGGCGAGCCCCATGGAGAGGACTCCGGCCAGCAGGAACAGGAACGCGGGCGCGGGATGCCGGGCGAGCAGGGTGACAAAGGGAATGGCGACCAGCAGCCAGGCACCGATCTGCTGACCGTATCCCGCGACGCAAACCAGGTAGCTGCGCATGCGCAGCGGGGCGTAGCCCTCGGCATGCTGGATGGCGTGTCCGACCTCGTGGGCGGCCACGGTGACCGCCGTGAGGGAGTGTCCCTCGTGGTTTTCGGGCGACAGCCGTACGGTGCGGGCGTTGGGGTCGTAGTGATCTCCGTGCGTGGTGGTCTCCACCCGGACCTTGTGCAGCCCGTGACGGTCCAGCAGATCGCGGGCCAGTTCCGCGCCGGTGCCGTCGTAGCGGTCCCCCGGCTGGTGGTACTTCTTCATGACGTGACGGACCCAGAGGCCCGGGGCCCAGGCGAGGAACAACAGCAACGGCGCGAGCAGGATCAACAGTCGCATGCGGCTATATTGACCCAAATCCCGCCCTGGCGGAAAGGGTAAGCCGGCTCGAGATGACCGCGCGTGGCGGCAGGCCCCTCAGCCGGCCGTTCGCCCCGCTGGTTGCGTCAGTCCTCGGACTCGTCGTAGTCGCCCTTGTGTTTCGGGTTCGGGCGGGCGCGGCGGTCGCGCGAATAGTCCCGGTCGTCGGCGTTGCCCTCCGGCGCGGCCTCGATCATGCGCAGGTTGGCTGCGGGGGCCGACCCGTCCTTCTCCTGACCGAAGTAGATGGTCTGGTGCGGGAACGGGATCTCGATGCCGGCGGCGTCGAAGTGCTTCTTGACCAGGCGGTTGAACGCGCGGCCCAGGCCGAACTGGGTGCCCGGCAGCGTCTTGATGCGGATACGCACGTTGACCGAGCTGTCGGCCAGGGCGGTGACGCCGTGCACCTCCATTTCGTCGAGGATGTTCGGACCCTGGTCGGGGTCTTCCTTGAGTTCCTCGAAGGCCTCGCGCAGGCGCACGATGACCTCGTCGATGTCCTCGCGGTAGGCGACGCCGTACTCGCCCACGTGGTAGGCGAATTCACGCATGTAGTTGGACACCGCGTCGACCGAGGAGAACGGGATCAGGTGGTAGGTCCCGGACAGGTCGCGCAGACCCAGCGAGCGGATGGTCAGGCGTTCGACCACGCCGGTCGTTCCGGCGACGGTGACTACGTCACCGACGTTGATGGCGTTCTCGAGCTGGATGAAGACCCCGGTGATCACGTCCTGGACCAGTTTCTGGGCGCCGAAGCCGACGGCCAGGCCGAGGACGCCCGCGCCGGCCAGCAGCGGCCCAATGTTCACGCCGATCTCGGCCAGCACGATCATGGTGGTCATCACGATCAGCACGATGGCGACCGCATTGCGGAAGATGGTCAGCAGCGTGGCCTCGCGGGCCGTCGGACCGCCGTCGCCGGTGTTGGGGTTCATGCGGTGTTCGATCCAGCTGGCGAATACCAGCCAGATGGCGAGCACGCCCAGCAGGATCAGGGCGACCGAGATCGCGGTGCCCAGTACCGCCATGCCGGTGTCGGAGGCGAGCCAGGTGGTCAGGCTGAAGGCACCCCAGGCATCCGCGATCACCGCCAGCACGATCAGCAGGATCACCAGGCGCATGACCTTCAGCGCCTTCGGGATGTACGAGTTCAGGCGCAGTTCCAGCGACGGGAACTTCTCCCGGGTCTCGTCGGGCACGCGGATCTGCCGGCCGATCAGCTGCGTCAGCAGGTTGGCGACGAACACGCCCACGAAGGCCGCGAGCAAGGTCTGACCGGTGGCCTTGGCCATGAAGGGCAGGGCATCTTCCGGGCGCGTGACGCTGACCACGGCCAGCGCCAGGAAATAGAGCAGCGCGATCCAGTGCCAGAAATTCGCCAGCAGCGAGATCACGATCCGGGTGAAGGCGAACTCGGCCCGGTTGGCCATCGCGATCAGGCGGTCATGCACCCGGCTGCGGTTCTGCAGGATGATCACGGCGGCGTACAGGAACGCCGTCAGCATCACGATCAGCCCCAGCGAGCGCCCCGCCTCGGAGGAGATCTGGTTGTTGGCGATCGGCACCAGCAGCAGGAGGCCGTAGCCAATGTAGCCCACGATGCGCGCCAGCCAGGCGTTCCAGTAGGCGGCCTCGTCCCCGGCCATCGGCAGCAGGCGCAGACCGTGGTAGCGGGTGGCGAAGATCAGGCGCAGCGCCGCTTTGGTCACCTCGATCAGCAGGAAGGCGTTCAGGAACAGCGAGTGGCGCGTGTTCATCTCGCCCGACTCGCCCAGTACGAACAGCGCGAGGGCATAGCCGGCCAGCCAGGCGAGGATGACGATCAGGAAGTCGATCGCGGCGGCGAGGACGACGGCGGGCAGTGCCCGCATCAGGCGCATGTGCTCCGCGGCATTCAGGGCCCAGCGGTCGATGCCGGTAAACAACGGGGCACCCAGGCGGCGCAGGATCAGGAACACCACCACGGTGAATACAATGATGATCGCCAGATCGAGCACGGCCATCCCGAAAACCGTCGGTTCGATTGCACGGACCTGTTCGGCGATGTCCGCGGCGATGTCGTTGAGGGCCCGGATCTCGGCCACGGTGCCCTCGGCCAGCGACTGGGTGAGCTGGGCAATCTGGCGCGCGACGGATTCGCTCTCGCCGGTGTCCACCGGGACGGCATCTTCGGCCGTCTCGCTCTCGCTGGCGCCGCTGTCGGCGCGCAAGGCTTCCAGCAGGCGTTCGCGTGCCTCCTCGTTTTCCAGCGCGTCGATCAGCGTCTGCCGCAGGTCATTGCCGGAATCCGTCGCGCCGGCATCCTGGGCAGAGACGGCCCCCAGCGGCACGGAGAACAGCAGGGCGGCGAGGACGAGCAGGCGGGAGAAGAAGCGAAACGGCGAGCGCTGGTGGGTCACGGCAAACCTCAATGTTCGGGGGGCATCCATGGGAGCCGCGCTCATGGCGTCCATGTCGATGGACCTATTGAACGGCGGTTCGCCCGTGCGGATAGTGCGAGCAGTCTAAAGGCTCGAAGTTCCCCGCCACAATGCGGGCCGGGGGTGCGTCCGGGGATGGCCGCCGCCCCTGGCGGAGCCTTGCCATGATGGGGGAAAGCACGCTCATCGCGAGCGCCAAAGGCGCGGGGCGATCTCCGTGCCCGACCTCGGCGTCGGCCGGGCACGAGGCTTACTCCAGCAGCATCGGGTCCAGCCAGGCGATCCCGAGCTGGGCCATTTGCTGCTCCACCCAGGCGATACGGCGGTCCAGTTGCGGGCCCGGCTGCACCGGGTTCATGCGCCCGGGGCTGGGCAGGATGGCGGCCAGACGCGCGGACTGGTGGCGGTCCAGTTCGGTGGCGGAGACACCGAAGTAATGCTGGGCGGCGTTCTCGATGCCGTAGATGCCGGGGCCCCATTCCGCCAGGTTCAGGTAGATCTCGAGGATGCGTCGTTTCGGCCACAGGGTCTCCATCCCCAGCGTGAACCCGGCCTCCAGCGACTTGCGCACCCAGGACCGGCCGTGCCACAGGAACAGATTCTTGGCGGTCTGCTGGCTGATGGTGCTGGCGCCGCGCAGTCGCCCGCCGCGCACATGATCGCCCAGCGCCTGGCGCACCGAGCCCCAGTCAAAGCCGCGATGGTTGGGAAAATGCTGGTCCTCCGCGGCGATCACCGCCAGCATCAGGTGGCGGGGCAGGTCATCCAGACGCTGCCAGTCCGGGCGCCGGTTGGAGGCGGTCTGCCAGTCGGTGGCCACCACCATGGCCATGCCGTAGGGCGGGTCGACGCGAGCGAACAGCACGACCAGCGCGAACATAACCCCGATGCCCAGCGCCAGCAGGAATGCGGTCAGCCCGGCCACCCAGAGGAGCAGGCGGCGCAGCGGGCGGCGCTTGCGGCGGGCCGCCATTACCGTACCCCTGCCGCGCGCGGCGCACCGGCGAAGTCGATGTTGCGGATGCGGGTCTCCATGAGGCGCAAGGATAACGCTTGCGCGTGCCGGCCGGGGCGGTTTTCGCGATGCGATCCGGTCGTGTCGGCCCGCTGCCGGTCGAACTGTTTGCCCGTTTCGTGGCCCAATGGCGGAGGGGCTGCCCGACCGACCCCGAAATCCGCCTCGACAACCCGACCGTTCGCGAAGGAGAGAGCCATGGACGTATTGCCCTATCGCTATGTGACCCCGAGCGGCGAGGCCGTGTCCTTCGAGTTTCGTCTGCACCCCGAGACGGGTTCGGCGGTGCGGGTGCAGCAGTTGCTGGACCGGTTGACCGATACCCTGGATAACGAGATCGGGGTGCTGGGGGACACCTGTAACGGGGATGTGCTGCAGGCCCTGGCGATGGCCCTGGCGGTACGTACCGAGATGATCCCGGCCGACCCCGAGATGACCCAGGGACTCGCGCGCGATGTGGTGGAGCGCGCGTTGAAATCGCTGGGCGAGGCGCAGCACCAGCAGACCGGGCCGGTAGGACATGCCTGACCCGGCCGCGAACCGACCGCCAAAGGCCCCCGGACGCCCGATCGTGTTCTTCGATGGCGGCTGCCCGCTGTGCCGTCGCGAGATCGGACACTACCAGCGCCTGGATACCGCTGCCGCGGTCGACTGGCGCGACATTCACGCCGATGCGGCGCCGCTCGCCGCCTGGGGCATCACCTGGGACCAGGCCATGCAGCGCATGCATGCCGTCAGTCCCGAGGGCCGCATCCGCAGCGGGGCCTGGGCCTTCGTGCTGGTCTGGCGGCATCTGCCGTATTACCGCTGGCTCGGCGGCGTGCTGCATCGCCTCCCGCCGGTTGTCTGGCTGATGGACCGCGTCTACAACGTGATCGCCCGCTATCGCTGGCGGTCCCGCTGCGACGACGGGGTCTGCCGCCCGGGGAGGTAACGACCGCCGTGGCGCATGCCAAGCCGCATCTGCCGCAAAAGACCTGCGCCGTGTGCGGTCGGCCGTTTGTCTGGCGCAGAAAGTGGGCGCGCTGCTGGGACGAGGTGCGCTACTGTTCCGACGCCTGCCGGCGTCGTCGTACGAGGAAAACGGCGTCATGAAACGCTCTGCATTCCCGGGGATCTGGGCCGTGATCGTGCTGGCACTCGCTGTGCCGCTGGCGGCGGACGATCTGGCCGAAGAACGTGTGATCGTGGCGCAGTTGCAGGAGCCGCAGCGCATCCTGCTGATGCGTCATGCCCTGGCGCCGGGGATTGGCGACCCATCGGGCTTTGATGTCGACGACTGCGCCACGCAGCGCAATCTATCCGAGGAGGGCCGCGCGCAGGCCCGCGAGACCGGCGAACGCCTGCGGGCCGCCGGGCTCGATTCGATCCGGGTATTCGCGGGTCCCTGGTGTCGCAATTTCGATACCGCGGAGCTGCTGGGCTATGGCGAACCGGTGGTCCTGGAGGCCCTGGGATCGGTGTTTCGCACCAACGCCCCGCATCGGGAGCGGCGCATGCGGGCGTGGCGCGAACACCTGGCGGAGGAATACCGGCAGGCGCAGGGACCTGCGGTCTACGTGACCCACAGGGCCAACATCATGGAGCTCAGCGGGCGCAGCATCGGGGCCGGGGCGATGCTCGTCGTCGAGATCGACGCCGATGGCAGTGCCCGTCCCGTGGGACAATAGGCGGGCGTCCTGAGCGGGGCGCCGGTCCTTCCAGCATTCGGATTACAGGCGGATCTCCACGCGTTCGGCACCCGGGGCGTCGATGCCGCGGTGCAGCAGCAGGGTGCCGCTGGCATTGAGCAGTTCGGTGCTCAGCTGGCGAAAGCGCACCACCGTCTCGGTCAGGTTCAGGCGGCTCTCCAGCAGGTCGCGCTGGGCCTGGGCCACGGCCAGGGCGGTCCCGGCCCCGACCCGAAAGCGGGTCTGTTCCACGCGCAGCAGTTCTTCCTGCAGTTCCACCGTCTCCTTCTGGGCCTGGATCTGTTCGCGCACACGGGCGGCGTCGAACCAGGTGGCGCGCACGTCCTCGATGGCCAGCTGCTCCAGGTTGGCCAGGGTCTCCTGGATCTGCTGGCGGGTCAGGCGCGCGCGGGTGTGCTCGGCCTCGGCCGCGCGATTGCCGATGGGCATCTCGAAGCGCAGGCCGGCGGCCAGGTCGTAGCCGTCGCCCTGGCGGTCGCGCCAGGTGCGGCTGAAGCTGTCCGCGTAGCCGGACTGGCCCAGGGTGACGAAGAAGTCCAGGCGCGGCAGCAGGCCGTTGCGGGTGCGCACCACCTCCAGCTGATTGCGCTGCACGCGCAGGCGGGTCTCGTTGAGGTCGGCGCGGTGGTCGCGGGCCAGCGCCACGTAGGCATCCAGGGGCTCAAGGGCGTAGCGCTCCAGCTCCGGCTCCGAACGGGCCTCCAGCCGGGTATCCCAGAGCCCGCCGTTGTCGGCCTGCAGCAGGCGGGCCAGCGCGTCCTGGGCGCGGGCACGGTCGGCCCGCGCGTCGATCAGGCCCTGGCGGCGCAGCGCCACCTCGGCGCGCGCGGATACGGCCTCGGTCTCCGGACGGTCGCCGGCCCGGATGCGGCGTTCGGTCTGGTCCAGCTGGGCGCGGGCGACCGCCAGGGCCTCCTCGAAGATGGCGATCTGTGCGTCGGCCAGTACCAGGTCCCAGTAGCGGCCCTCCACGTCCGTGATCAGCTGCTCCACGAAGCCGCGCACCTCGTATTCCGAGGCCTCCACATCCAGGCTGGCCTGGCGCAGGCGCACCAGGTTGGATTCGATACGGCCGCCCCGGAGCAGGGCCTGGGTCAGGCTGAGCCCCGCGCGGGTGGTGAACTGCGGGGTGTCCACGCGGGAACTGGAGGCGCGGGAACTGCGCAGCGAGACCGTCAGGTCGGTGCCGGTGGGAAGCGCCTGGGTGATCCCGGCCTCCCCGAAACGGCGGGTGGTTGTCACCGTGTCGGTCTCGCCGATCTGTTCCAGCTGGCGCACGCTCTGGTCGCGGCTGATCTCCAGCTCGGCGAACAGCTCGGGGTCGAACACGGCGCGCTCCTGGGCCTCGAAGGTGCCCTGGATGGCCGTTTGCAGGCGCTCGGCGCGCAGGCCGCGGTTGTTCTCCAGGGCGCGGGCGACGGCCTCCTCCAGCGACAGCGTCTCCTCCGCCACCGCCTCGCGCTCGAACGGGCGGGTGTCCAGCAGGGCCTCGGCGGGCAGCGACAGGCGCAGGCCCTCGGTGGCGTCCTGGGCGTCGGCGCCCTGGGCCGGGAGGGTCAGGGCGAGCGCGACGAGGAAGGTCAGCGTTTTTCTAGGCATGTTCCGTTGCGACTCGATAGACCGGTTGTGGATGTTCGCCCCGGCGGTGGAACAGCAGGTACAGCGTCGGGATCAGCACCAGGGTGATCAGGGTAGACGACAGCAGCCCGCCGATCACCACCCGTGCCATCGGGGCCTGGGCCTCGCCACCGTCGCCCATGCCGATCGCCAGCGGCGACAGCGCGAGGATGGTGGTCAGCGTGGTCATCAGGATCGGGCGCAGACGCTCGCCGGCCGCGGCCACGATCGCCGCGTTCAGTTCCATGCCGTCGTCGCGGTGGCGCCGGGCCATCCGGTCCACCAGCAGGATCGCGTTGTTCACCACGATCCCGACCAGCAGCAGGATGCCGATCAGCGACTGCACGTTGAGCGTGGTGTCAGTGATCAGCAGCGCCGCGGTGACGCCGATCAGGGCCAGCGGGATGGAGAACATCACGATCAGCGGGTCGCGCAGGGATTCGTACAGGCTGGCCATGACCATGTACACCAGCAGCGTGGCCAGCAGAGTGCCCAGCAGCAGCTCGGAGAAGGCGGCTTCCTGTTCCTCGATATCGCCGGTGACCGAGAAGTCGATCTCCTCCGGCAGCGGGATATCCGCCAGGGCGGCACGCACGTCCGCCGCGACCTCGCCCAGCGAGCGGTCGCCGATATTCACGAACAGGGTGCTGATGCGCGCCTGCTCGCGGCGCTGGATGCTGTCGGGGCCCATCGCGGTATCGAAGGACACGAGGCTGCGCAGGGCGACCCGCTCGCCGTCCTCGCTGCGCACCGTCAGGTTCAGCAGGTCGTCCAGCGAGCTCTGGTCGGCGTCGCGCAGCTGGACCCAGATGCGGGTCTCGTCGCCCCCGGCGCGCAGCTGCCCGGCGCTGGAGCCGCCCAGCGCGGTCTCCAGGGTCTGGGCGATGGTGCGCACGTCCACGCCCAGGTCGGCGGCGCGGGCGCGGTCGATGCGGGTGGCGAACTCGGGCTGACCGCCGTCGGAGCCGACGCGGGTATCGGTCACGCCGGGGATGTCGGCCAGCGTGGCCTTGAACCGCTCGACCACCGCGTTCATCGTGGGCAGTTCGAAGCCACGGACCTCGATGGACAGGCTCTCCTCGTCCGCGCCACGGCCGAAGCCACGGAAGAAGATCCCGCTGGAGGCGCGTACGCGGATCTCGACCCCGGGCGGGCTGCCCAGCGCCTCGCGCAGCGCGGCGGCGATGGCATCGGAGGAGCGGCTGCGGCTTGCGCGCGAACCGACCATTACGCGCATGTTGCCGGAGGCCGGCGAGGAGGCCCGGAACGCCGAGGCGCCCGAGCTGGAGACCAGGTTTTCCAGTTCCGGGACCTCGTCGCGGATGATCGCCTCCAGCCCGGCCATGGTGGCGTAAAGCTCTTCCAGCGGGGTGCCGGGTTCCATGGATACATGCACGCGCAGCTCGCCCTCGTCGGTGGCGGGCAGGAACTCGGTGCCCACGCCGCGCAGGCCGGCGAGGGCGATCATCATCAGCAGCAGGCTGATGCCGATGACCATCCACGGCTGGGTCAGGGTGCGCTGTAGCAGGCCCTGGTAGCGATGTTCCATGCGCGCGAGGGCGCTGGTGTCGCGCCTGGGCATCGGAGCGCGGGCCATCAGCATCGGCACCAGGGTGAGGGCAACGAACAGCGAGCCGGCCAGGGCAAAGGCGACCACGGCCGCCAGGGGCTTGAACAGCTGGCCGGCGAGTTCCTCGGCGAAGAACAGCGGCAGGAAGATCGCGACCGTGGTCAGGGTGCTGGCGATGATGGCGGGCGCGACCCGTCCGGTGCCGCTGATCGCGGCCTCGGCGGCGGTCTGCTCGGCGTGTTCTTCACGTCGGCGGGCGATGCTCTCGATGACCACGATGGCGTTGTCCACCATCAGCCCCACCCCCAGCGCGATCCCGCCAAGTGTCATCAGGTTCAGCGAGTAGCCGCCGAAGTACACCAGACCAAAGGTCGCGATCACGGCCAGCGGGATCGCGGTGGCCGCCACCAGGGTGTAACGGATATTGCGCAGGAACACGAGCAGCACCAGTACCGCCAGCGCGCTGCCGTAGAGGATGGCCTGGCCGACATTGGTGATGGAGTTGCGGATGAACCCCGCCTCGTCGGTGACCGCGCGGATGTCGATCTGAGGGAAGTCGCGGTTCAGGCGTACCAGTTCGGCGTGCACCGCCTCCGAGACCTCGACCGTGTTGGCGTCGGCCAGCTTGCGCACCGCGAGCTGGACGCCTTCTTCCTCGTTAACCCGGAAGCGGCGGGTGACGCGCTGATGGGTATCGCGCACTTCCGCGACCTGGTGCAGGTAGGTCACGCCGTCCTCGCTGCGCTGCACGATGGTGTCGCGGACCTCGTCCACCGAGCGGAACTCGGCCGGGGTGCGCAGGCGGTACTCCCGCCGGCCGTCCATGATCGGCCCGCCGGGGGTGATCACGTTGGCGTCGCGGATGCGGTTGCGCAGGTCGTCCAGGCCCAGGTCGATGGCCTCGAGACGCTCCGGGTCCACCTCCACGCGGACCTCGCGCTCCAGCCCGCCAAAGGTATCCACCGCGGCCACGCCGGGGATGCGCTCCAGGCGCGGGGCGATGCGGTTGTCGATCAGGGTGCGCAGGTGGATGGCGTCCAGCTGCGAGCCCACCCCCAGGCGCATGATGGGCGAGTCCTGGGTGTCGAACTGGCGCACCAGCGGGCGGTCGGCATCATCCGGCAGGCGGTCCTCGATGCGTGCCAGACGATCGCGCAGGTCGTCCACGGCCTGGCGGATGTCCGTGCCCCAGGCGAAGTTGATGCGGACGTTGCTGTTGCCCTCGGCCGAGGTGGAACGGATCTCCTGGGCACCGGTGATCGCGGCCGCTGCCTGTTCCACCGGCCGTGTGACCAGTTGCTCGACCTCCTCGGCCCCGGCGTTGGGGTAGGAGGTCATCACGGTGACCACGGGGTAGGTGATGTCGGGCAGCAGGTCCACCGGCAGACGCGTCAGCGCGGTCAGCCCGAGGATGACCACGATCAGCGCCACCATGCTGGTGAGCACGGGGCGGTGGACGGTCAGGCGCGCGGGATTCACGGGGTCTGTGCCTCGCGCGCGTCATCGCGGTCGGGGATGCGGCCCGGTTCGCTCAGCCGCAGCGGGGTACCGTCCGCAAGCAGGTGCTGGCCGAGGATCACGACCTCGGTGCCCGGTGGCAGATCGGGTTCCAGCAGTTCGACCCAGTCCCCGTCACGCACACCGGTGACGGCCTGATGGCGCCGGGCCGTTGGGCGCTCGCCACTGCGGTCCACGCTGAAAACGGTGGGCCCGGCCTCACGCTGGATGATCGCGTCGCGCGGGATGGCCCGCGCGCCGTCGCGCTGGCCCAGGGTGATCGCGGCCTCGACGAACATGCCCGGGCGCAGGCGGGCGTCGTCGTTGGGCAGTTCCACCTCGATCCGCGCCTGGCGCGAGCCGGGGCGGAACTCCGGTGCGATCCGCGCGATGGTCCCCGCGAACGCGGTGTCGGGGTAGGCGCCGGTGCGTACTTCGGCTGCTTGACCTGGAGACAGCCGACCGTAGTCGGACTCCGTCACGGCCAGGATCGCCCGGACCGGCTGGAGCCGGACCAGCGCCAGCGCCGGCTCGCTGGCGCTGATGACCGTGCCGGGATCCACATGCCGTTCTGCCACCCAGCGCGTGCTACTGGATGCATCCGCCTCGATGCGGGTATAGCCGAGCTGGATCTCGCGCGTGCGCAGTGCGGAGCGTCGCTGCCGGATCTGCGATTCGGCGAGGGCCACTCGGGTCTGCGCCAGGGCCAGTTCGGTCTCGGCGGCCTCCAGCTCGGAACGCGAGGCGATCCCCTGGTCGCGCAGTTCCCGGGTGCGCTGCAGCTCGCGCCGGGATGCGTCGCGGCTGGCGATGGCCTCCGCCAGGCTGGCCTCGGCCACTTCCAGTTCCGCCGATGCCTGGGCGACGTCCTGCTCGAACTCCTCGGTATCCAGCTGCAGCAGGGGGTCGCCCGGTTCCACGCGGTCCCCCAGATTGACGAAGACCTCGGCGACCCGGCCGCCGACACGGGGAGTGATCTCGATGCGGTCCGCACCCTCGATGCTCCCGGTAAAGCGTCGGCGCTCGACCAGGTCGCGGGTGTCAATGGCGGCAACCGCGACGGCCACCGGTCGTGTCTCCCCGCCACCGGGGCGGCCGGAGGGTGCCGTCTCGTCATCCGGGCCGAACAGCATCCAGCCCAGCAGGCCGGCGGCCAGGAGGAACAGAACCGCGGTGATGAGGGTGGCGGGGCGGGGCATTGCGGCTCGCTTTTTTCGGGGTGGTCAGGGGGAGTGTGGCGTGGTTCACTGAATCCTGAATGAATTCGGTTCGGAATCCGGGCCTTGTTCGGGACATCCTGCCATGCGACCGCGAATCTCGAGGAGAATTCTGTAATGACACGCGATACGGCCCGTGCGCCGCGTCCGCGGCGACGCTCTTTCGGTGGGGACATGCTCGGGCTGCTGGCCTGGATGGTACTGGTGTTTGCCGTGGCGGGGCTGGGGGGCTGGGCCACCAGTCTTTCGGTGGGCGAGTGGTACCCGACCCTGGCCCGGCCGCCGTTGAACCCGCCGGATGCGGTGTTCGGCCCGGTCTGGAGCGTGCTGTTCGGGCTGATGGGGCTGGCGGCGTGGCATGTGTGGCGCCGCGTGGGCCTGACCGGGGCGCCGGTCGCGCTGGGTCTGTTCCTGGCGCAACTCGCCCTGAACCTGGGCTGGTCGGTGCTCTTCTTCGGCCTGCAGCGCCCGGATCTGGCGCTCGCCGAGATCCTGATCCTATGGCCGCTGATCCTCGCCACGCTGATCGCCTTCTGGCGCATCGACCGCATCGCCGGCGCGCTGCTGGTGCCCTACCTGCTGTGGGTCGGCTTTGCCATCTACCTCAACGCCGGCATCGTCTGGCTCAACTGATCGGCACCACGAACAAGGTCAAAAGCGATTCACAGGAAGAAGGGAAGGATGGAAGGGTTTTCGTTGATTGGATCGGGCGAGACGCAATGCTGTTTGCCCATCCAGCCCCTCTTCCAGTCTTCCAACCTTCCTGTGAATCGCCCTTGATCTTGACCTTCTTCGTGCCTTCGTGAGCTTCGTGGTGGAAACGGGCTTTGCAGCGGCCGGGTGTCATGCGTTGGTCATGTGGGCGGAGTATCCTGACGCGATTTTTCGCGGGAGGGCGTCATGGCCGTACGAGTTGGCATCAATGGCATGGGGCGGATTGGCCGCCTGGCGCTGCGCGCGGCCTGGGATCGGGACGATCTCGAGATCGTGCACCTGAACGAGGTCGCGGCGGACGGTACGGTCACCGGACACCTGCTGGAGTTCGATTCGGTGCATGGGCGCTGGGATCACGGCATCCAGGCCGAGCCGGACGCCCTGCAGATCGATGGCCGCAGCCTGCGCCACACGCAGCTGGGCGAGCCGGGGCAGGTGCCCTGGGCCGAGGCCGGTGTGGATATCGTGATCGATGCCAGCGGCGCCTTCCGCACCATGCAGACCCTGCAGCCGCACTTCGACCGCGGGGCCCGGCGCGTGGTCGTCGCGGCACCGGTGAAGGACGAGCGTGCGCTGAACGTAGTGATGGGCGTCAACGATGCCGCCTACGATCCGGCCCGGCACCATGTCGTAACCGCTGCCTCCTGCACCACCAACTGTCTGGCGCCCCTGGTCAAGGTGCTGCACCCGGCTCTGGAGATCCGCCACGGGACGATCCTGACGGTGCATGACATGACCGCCACGCAGTCGCCTGTGGACCTGCCGCGCGACAATCTGCGCCGGGCCCGTGCGGCCGGGCTGAACCTGATCCCGACCACCACCGGCTCGGCGAAGGCGATCGGCGACATCTTCCCGGAACTGAACGGACGGCTGAACGGCCATGCGGTGCGCGTGCCGCTGATGAATGCCTCGCTGACGGACTTCACCTTCGAGGCGGCGCGCGAGACCTCCGCGGAGGAGGTGAACGAACTGCTGCGCTCGGCGGCCGCGGGCGAGCTCGCCGGCATCCTGGGCTTTGAGGAACGCCCGCTGGTCTCCAGCGACTTCCGCACCGACCCGCGCTCGTCCATTGTCGATGCGCAGTCGACGATGGTGGTGGATGGGACGCAGGTGAAGGTGCTGGCCTGGTACGACAACGAATGGGGCTATGCCAACCGGCTGGTCGAACTGGTCGCGCGCGTGGCCGAGCAGGGCGTGTAAGACGAATGGGCAGCCCGGCCGAAACGCCGAACGCACCGCCCTTCCTGGGGCTGGGCGCCTACGCGCGCATCACCGCGAACTACTGGGCGTTTACCGTCACCGACGGCGCGATCCGCATGCTGGTCGTGTTGTTCTTCCACCAGCTGGGCTACAGCCCGCTGGAGATCGCGTTCCTGTTCCTGTTCTACGAGCTGTTCGGGGTGATCACCAACCTGACCGGCGGCTGGCTGGCCGCGCGGCTGGGGGTGAACACGACGATGATCGGCGGGACCTTGTTGCAGGTTGCGGCGCTGCTGATGCTCACGGTGCCCGAGGCCTGGCTGGGCGTGGCCTACGTGATGTTCGCGCAGGCGCTGTCGGGCATCGCCAAGGATCTGAACAAGATGAGTGCCAAGTCCGGGGTGAAGCTGGTGGCCGGCGACGGGGAGGGGCGGCTGTTTCGCTGGGTCGCGGTGCTCACCGGCTCGAAGAACGCGCTGAAGGGGGTCGGCTTCTTCGTCGGCGGCGCGCTGCTGTACTCGGTCGGGTTCCAGATGGCGCTGGTGATCCTGGCCGCGATGCTGGCGGTGGTGATGCTGTTCTCCATCGTTGGCTTGCCACGCGGGCTGGGGAAGGTCGGGGGCAAGCCGAAATTCACCCAGATGTTCTCCAACTCCGCCGCGATCAACGTGCTCTCGGCCGCGCGGTTCTTCCTGTTCGGCGCGCGCGATGTCTGGTTCGTGGTGGCCCTGCCGGTGTTCCTGAGCGCGACCCTGGACTGGAACCACATGCAGGTGGGGGCGTTCCTGGCGCTGTGGGTGATCGGCTACGGCATCGTGCAGGCCTCGGTGCCGCGGCTGCTGGGCCGGGACGGGCTGCATCCGACCGGGCTGACCGCGCGGCTGTGGGCCTTCATCCTGATGCTCCTGCCCATCGGCATCGTGATCGGCCTGGAGACGGGGCTGGACCCGGCCTGGGTGCTGATGGTCGGGCTGGGCGTGTTCGGCGTGGTGTTTGCGATCAACTCCGCCGTGCACTCGTTCCTGATCCTCGACTACGCCGAGGCCGACCGGGTCGCGATGAAGGTCGGCTTCTACTACATGGCCAACGCCGGTGGGCGTCTGGTCGGCACCGTCGCCTCCGGCGCCATCTTCATGGTCTGGGGCCTGGAGGGCGCGCTGATCGCCTCCACCTTGTTCATCTTCGCCACCTGGATGATCTCCTCCCTGCTGCCCCGCGAGGCCGCAAGCGCCTGAGTGAGCCGGGTTCTCTCCATAGGGGGGTGGCCGAACTCGTGATGGCCTTGCTAGCCATGTCGGATTTCTTTACGGTTAAACGGTCTAATCTGTGACGGAGTTCACAGATGCTACCAAGATCGCCTGCCAGGGAGGTTTCATGCGATTGATTCTCGCCTTTCTTCTGCCGTGGTTGCAGATGTTTACCATTGGAAGACCATTTTCGGGCATCTTCTGCCTGTTTCTTCAGCTCTCCATTATTGGATGGATCCCCGCTGTGATCTGGTCCGTGTACGCGTTGAACCAGTACAAGACGGACAAAAAGATCCGCGCAGCAATGAATCGGTAAAAATGGCTGTGGCAAGGCGGGGGCTGGCCTTGTCGCTTGTCTATTGCCCGGACTTCACCGGGCGATCTTTCCGTAATCGCTTTCTGTTTCCTGATTAGCAACGAGAGTCAGCTAGTCGCAGGAGCCGCTCGGGCACGGGCCGGCAGTGCGCGGCGGCGACCAGCAGTCGCGCCGGCAACGTCGCCAGATCAAAGCGTCGGTTGAAGCGGTAGGCGAATGCCGCGAGGTAACGGGCCGCGTACTTGGCGAACGCAAATGCATGGTAGCTCCCGCTCAGGCTGGTCTTGAGGTTGCCGAGCACGGTGTTGATCCATTGGAATTCGGGAAGATCCTGGGGTTTGCGCCCGGCCACGACCGTCGGCTGGTGCCGGCAG
>NZ_KB898138.1:0-56509 GCF_000377445.1 Thioalkalivibrio sp. ALE9 | reverse complement strand
TTCTTGTGCTCTTTGAGCAGATCCATGTTCAGGTAGCGGTTGTCCTCCAGCCAGCCTTCGTGGATTTCGACGGCCAGGGCCCGTACCAGGCGTAGACAGCTGTGGGTGTTGGGGAAGATCCGGACCACCCGGGTCCGGCGCCGGATCTCCTCGTTCAGCCGCTCGAGCATGTTGGTGCTCTTCATGTGCTTGTGATGGGCCCGCGGCAGGCGGTAGAACGTCAACGTCTCCTGGATGTTGTCTTCCACCCAGTCGCACAGGCGGGGATACTTCGCCTGCCAGCGCTCCAGCCAGGCCGCCAGATCGCGCTGGGCCTCGGTCAGATCCCGGCGGTCGTAGAGCCAGCGCAGCTCTTGCAGGCAGTCGTCGTCGGCCTTGCGCGGCAGGTGGTCCAGGGCGTTGCGCAGGAAGTGCACATAGCAGCGCTGCCATACCGCTTCCGGGAGGATCTCCAGGATGGCCCGGCGCAGCCCTGCGTGCTCGTCGCTGACCACCCGTTCGACCCCGTTCAGCCCGCGCTCGCGTAGCCGCTCCAGGAAGGCGCGCCAGCTGCTCGCGCTCTCGCGACTGGCCAGCTCCACCCCCAGCACCTGACGCCGGCCCTCCCAGTTGACACCGATAGCGATCAGTACCGCCTGGGACCGGATCACACCGCCCTCGCGGACCTTCTCGTAGCGCGCGTCCAGGATCAGATAGGGGCAGGGCTCCTCCAGGCGCCGCGACGCGAACTCCGCCAGGCGGCCGTCCAGCCCCCGGTTGATGGTCGAGATCGCCGAGGCCGAGAACCCGTGATCGCACAACTCCTCGGTGATGGCCTTGACCTTGCGCGTCGACACGCCCTGGACATACATCTCCATCAGGGCCGAGACCAGCGCCTTCTCCGAGCGCTGATAGCGCTCGAACAGGCTGGTGGAGAACTGGCCGTTGCGGTCCCGGGGGACCCGCAACTCCAGCTTGCCCACGCGCGTGATCAGGGTGCGCGGGTAGTACCCGGCCCGGTAGCCCAGGCGGCCCTCGGTGCGCTCGCCCGGTGCCGCCTGGAGCTGGTCGCTCATCTCGGCCTCCAGGACCTGCTGGACCGCCTCGCGCACCAGCGTGCGCATCAGTTCCTCGTCTGTCCCCAATAACGCTCGCAGTGACGTGCGATCCGCAGTAGCCTGGCTCTTGTGAGTGGTCATGGTCTCGCCCTCCTTGAGGGGTTCCGGTGGTCGCTAACCAACCCGAATACCATGGCCGCTCACCTCCTGCCAGCTTCTGCACACAACTCAGCACACTACTCCATGCGGATCGGCTCGACCCCGTGGTCCTCCCGGTGGGCATCGATGAAGGCGACCATTTCCGCGGTGGGCGGTCGAGCTCCGCCTGCGCGAAAAACGCTGAGGCCTTGCGCAGGATCTCCTTCGCCTAGCGCAACTCACGGACCTTGCGTTCCAGTTCCCGGATGCGCTCATGCTCAGCGGTGGTCACGCACTCATGGATCCCGTGGTCGCGCTCATACCGGCGCACCCAGCGCCGCAGGGTCTCGGTCGTGCAGCCGACCTTGGCGGCAATCGAGACCGTGGCCGCCCATTGCGATTCGTGTTGATTCTGCAGGTCCAGGACCATCTGTACCGCACGCTCGCGGACTTCCGGGGAGTCTCGTGTCCCAGTCTTCATGGCTCTATCCTCTCACAGGAAAAAGCCTCCGAATTTCCCGGGGCGGTTCAGGCTGCGTACCGCGCCTTGTCTCGGAAAACCTGGGGTGCCAACGCGAGTTGAACCGCCCCGGGCCAATTCTGGGGGACATCCACTTTGGCGACCATCCGTGGTCCTCGCCCCTGCCCTGTCATCCAGGCCGGAGCGAAGCGAAGAGCCGGGATCGCCCGCGTCGAGGCAGCCCCAATCATCGAGATCCCGGATAACTGCTGCGCGGTTTCCGGGATGACCGGTGAGCGCGACTTCACGCTCGCCATCGTGCAGGAGACCGTGGGCATCACAGGCATCTCCACTGGACCCGGGGAAACTGCTGCACGCCTGGACGATAGTTCGGCACCACCTGAAGGACAGGATTGTGACTCGGGGTTCCGGGGTGCGGAACGAGAAAGGGCCGCCCCGGATTCCCTTCCTGGACGACCCTTTTGGGGCTTCCTTGCCCCGAGGCACAAGCTAACAGAACCGGTGCGGATTTCCAGCCGCGTGGCCAAGATTTCCGTGAGCGGTCGATTTCGATCTCTTAGCGGTAGTTTTTGATGGAATATTTTTCTATTTCGCCGAAATCGCGGCAGCCACCCACGAGGGTCCAGCTACTCTCGATCGTGGGCCGTGGGTCGCTCCAGAGGGTCGGGGTGATGCTCACGCGGGCAGGGGCTTCGCGGCCGAGGCCGCTCCTACATGGCGTGGCGTTGCCGCTTCGGTCGGGCGGGCCAGGTGAAGCGTGTGGCTCGATGCGCAGTCCGCGCGTCAGGTCTGAAACAATTGGTTGGCGGGGGCGGGTCGGCCGAGGAGGTAGCCCTGGCCGGTGGCACAGCCTTCGCGCAGCAGGAAGCTTCGCTGGGGTTCTTCCTCCACGCCTTCGGCGATCAGGTCCAGTTCCAGGGCGGCGGCCAGTGCGATGATGGCGCGGATGATGGATTCGTTGTGGCGGGAGTGGCCGATGTCGCGCACCAGGGACTGGTCGACCTTCAGGCGATGCAGCGGCAGGCGGCGCAGGTGCGCCAGGTTGGAGTATCCCGAGCCGAAGTCGTCCATGGCCAGTCGGACCCCCAGGTTGTCCAGGCGGCGCAGGATCGCCAGGGCCCGTTCCGGGTCCTCCATGATCATGGTCTCGGTCAGTTCGACCTCGAGACGTTCCGGGGCGATGCCGTGGCGCTCGAGGGTCTCGCGCACGGTCGCAACCAGCGCCTCGTCATGGAGCTCGCGGGCCGAGAGGTTCACGGCCATCATGGGGATGTGTCGGCCCGCCGTGTCCCAGATGGCGAGCTGGCGACAGGCCGCTTCCAGCACCCAGCGGTCGATCGATACGATCAGCCCCGTCTCCTCCGCCAGCGGGATGAACTCCGCGGGGGATACCATGCCGCGGCGCGGATGGTTCCAGCGGACCAGGCTCTCCACCCCCACACACTCGCCACTGGCGAGGTCGAACTGGGGCTGGAAGTGGAGCACGAATTCCTCGTTGGCGATGGCCTGGCGCAGGTCGTTTTCCAGAAACAGTCGGTGCTCCGTCAGGGCGCCCATCTCCGGGGTGTAAGCGCACCAGCCGTCACCGCCACGGGCCCGCGCCGCCTGCATGGCCAGTTCGGCCGCGGTCAGCAGCTCCTCCCGGGTCTGGCCGTCGCCCGGGAAGCAGGCCACCCCCGCGCTCACGGTGAGAACCAGGCTGCGCCCCGAGGTCTCGAAGGGGGCGCGCAGGGTATCCAGCAGGGTCTGCATGAAGGCTTCCAGACCGTCGTGTTCCGGGGTCTCCACAATCAGGCAGAATTCGTCCGCGCCGACGCGCGCGATGGTGTCCTGGGGTGTCAGCGTCTGGCCCAGGCGTTGCGCGATCCCCTGCAAGACGGTATCGCCCGCCGAGGTCCCCAGGGTCTCGTTGACGTTGCGGAAGCGGTCGAGGTCCAGCAGCACCACCCAGCGCGCCTCGCCATCGGCCATCGCGCGCTCCACCGTGTGCCCGAGGCGATCCTGCAGCAGCGTTCGGTTCGGCAGCCCGGTACGGGTATCGAAGTGCGAGATCTGGCGCAGCTGCTCCTTCTGCTCGATGCTGTCGGTCAGATCGGTCCAGGCGCCGACGATTTCCTGCTCGCCCCGACCGCTCGCGCCGGGGACCAGCCGCATCTCGTCGCGCACGTGGCGCAGCTTGCCCCAGCCATCAAACAGCCGGAATTCGCGCACCACCTCGCCGTCGGTCAGCAGCCGCTGATTCTCCTGCAGGGCACCGACCCGATCCTCGGGGTGCAGTTGCTGTTCCCACCAGCCGGGGCGCAGCGCGGCAGCCGGATCAACCCCGAACAGACGCTGAATGTTGGGACTCACCCACTGTGGCGTGAGATCCGAGGAGGCGAGCTGATAGATCACCGTCGGGCCGCTGTCGATCACATGCTCCAGCCGCTGGTTGGCGGCCGCCAGCTCCCGGGTACGTAGACGCACCTGCCAGCGCAACAGCAGTCCCGCGACCGCCAGGAGCAGCACCAGGCCCAGCGCGGAAAACAACGCCCAGCGGACCCAGCCCGGCAACCCGGGCGAATCATCCGCCAGCAGGGTCTCGGCAAGGGCCCGCTGGTAGGGCGAATCCGCCAGGGGCTTCCATTGCTCCAGATAGGCGTCGATCACGGCCAGGTACTCGCCATGCCGCTCCGGCGTGGCTGCGTAATAAAGGCCCACCTGGCCGAAGGTGATGGGGGTCTCCACCAGACCAAAGGCCCTGGCATGCTGGCGACCGTAGAAGTTGTTGCTGACCGCCGCGGCGGCCTCGCCTTCCAGAACCGCCGCCAGGACCGCCGGCAGGCTGGTGAAGGTGACCAGTTCGTACTCGAGATTCGGATTGCGCATCTGCTCCTGGCGCAGATGGCTTTCCTGCACGGAGCCTCCCAGTACGGCAAGCCGCCGCGAACCCAGCGCTTCCAGGCTGCTGAAGCCGGATTGCGGGAAGGCGTACACCTGGCTCCAGCCCTGCACGACCGGGATCTGGTGAAAGTCGAGAAACTCGTCGCGCATCTCGGTCAGGGCCACGTCCGGCATCAGGTCCAGCCGGCCCTCGCGCAGGTCCAGCAGGCACTGGGCCCACTCGCAGGGGATGTACTCGACTTGCCAGTGTTCACGCCGCGCAATGGAGTCCAGCAGGTGCACGAAAAGACCACCGGCCTCGCCCTGCGCGTCCACGCTGACCTTGGGCGCGTTGTCGTACACGCCTACCCGCAGGTCCGCCTCGGCGAACGCCTGCCCCGCGGGCAGCATTGCCAGCAAGCACGCGGCCGCCGCCCCCACGAGGGCCGTCCATGGCCTACGACATTGCGCCGGTTTACGGGATCGAGTCAGACCGGCGCCCGGAGGCATTGCATACTCGTCCGACACGTTAATCGAACTCCCTGGGCGGTATAGCCTCCAGCATAGTGCCACGGCTTTGATCCTGCTGCGCGCCGGCACCGGAATCCCGCCTATTCCACCAGCACGCGATCCCGGCCGGCTGCTTTGGCCCCGTACATCAGGTTGTCCGCGCGCCCCAGCACATCGTCCCGCGTATCCCCCGCGCGGAATACCGTGATCCCGAACGAACCGGTGACCGGTACCCCCGCAATCGGCTCGGAAGCCAGGGCCGCCCGGCAGCGCTCGGCCAACTGCTGCGCCTCGTGTGCTGAGGTCTCCGGCGCCACGATCAGGAACTCCTCCCCGCCCCAGCGGGCGACGAAATCCGGCTCGCGCAGGTTGGCCTCCAGTCGACGCGCCACACCCTCGATCACGGCATCTCCACAGGCGTGACCATGCGCGTCGTTCACGGCCTTGAAGTGGTCGATATCCATGCCGATCACCGCGACGGGATGCCAGTAACGCGCCACGGCCGCGGCCTGGCGGTCCAGAAAGGCCTCCGCGGCCCGGCGATTCGCAAGTCCGGTCAGGGGGTCGGTGCGCGCGGCCCGCGCCATGGCCTCGGACCGGACCAGGGCATCCTTCACCGTGTCACGCATCGAGATGGCAATACTGGCCAGCACCAACAGCACGCCCAGGAACAGGTGCACCCGCAGCAGATAGACCGCGGTCTCGGTGGCAAGCGTCCCGTCCAGGGCCTCTCCGATCACCCCGGCCAGGGCGATGAGCGACGCAATGATCAGGATAGCCAGCCCCGCGCGCAGACCCGCGCGGTGATCCAGCATCACGAACGCCGCGAGGATCACGATACCCACCGCCCAGTAATGCCCGCCGGCCAGGACCAGAAGACGGTCGTCCAGGGAACCCCCCGCATGAAAATGCCAGGCCAGCCGCGAGAGGACGATCGCGGCAACAAGAGCCAGCATCCAGGGCTCCAGCCGCGCGAGCCAGTCGGGCCGGCGCCAAAGGGTCAACCACAGGCCCGCCAGCAGTGCGGCAAAGAGCGGATAGAGGTACGCCGGGAACGGATCACCGGGACCGCGGATCGACCAGCTCAGCAGGAAGATCGCCA
The DNA here is from genome assembly GCF_000377445.1 of Thioalkalivibrio sp. ALE9. Classification (NCBI taxonomy): domain Bacteria; kingdom Pseudomonadati; phylum Pseudomonadota; class Gammaproteobacteria; order Chromatiales; family Ectothiorhodospiraceae; genus Thioalkalivibrio; species Thioalkalivibrio sp. ALE9. Next base: position 50,379 of record NZ_KB898138.1, on the reverse strand, counting down.
CCCCGCCCGCCAGCGCCACCAGGTATACGAGGCGCTTGCGGGCCTGCAGTTGTGCCGCTTCGGCATGAGCACCGCCGCTGGATGGATCGTCCATCGCCTGATCCCCGATCGGGCGGACGGACCGCCGCTGATGAATGGCTCCCGGGCCGACCCTCGCGCACGCCCCGGGGTGCCCCGAGCATGCCGGGCGTCATCACGCGGGACAATCCCGACCACGCAAAAGGCCGCCCGGGGGCGGCCTTTTGCAGCTACTGCAATGATGGAGGCTGGGGTCGGAATCGAACCGGCGTACACGGATTTGCAGTCCGCTGCATAACCACTCTGCCACCCAGCCTGTATCGGGTGGGTTCCGGTCCGCGAACGCACGGGCATCTGCGCGGGCCGAAACAGAAAACCCCGGCGGAACCGGGGTTTCAGGAATCTGTTGGAGCGGGAAACGAGATTCGAACTCGCGACCCCAACCTTGGCAAGGTTGTGCTCTACCAGCTGAGCTATTCCCGCTCTTCGTTATCGGCGCGTATTCTACCGCAGATTCCCGGCAGGTCAATACCCGCGGTAGCCGATCGCCCCGGCGCCATGCACCGCGCGGTCAAACACCACCACCTGGTTGCGTCCGGCATTCTTCGCGACATACATCGCGGCATCCGCTGCCCGCGACAAGTCCGGTCCGTCGGCCGCATCCAGCGGAAACAGCGCAATCCCGATGCTGCAGGAGATCCGCACCTCGACGCCGTCGCAGTCGAACGGTTCGGCCAGGGCCGCCCGAATCTTCTCGCCAATCACGGCGGCCTGTGCCCGGCTCTCCTGCGCCGACTGGAAGCGCGGCAGCATCACCACGAACTCGTCCCCCGCAATGCGCGCAGCCACGTCGCTTTCGCGTATCGCACCCGCCAGACGCTGAGCCACCGCACGCAACAGGAGATCCCCAACCGCGTGGCCATACTGATCATTCACCGGCTTGAATTCGTCGAGGTCGACGAACATCAGGGCTACCGGCTGCCCGCCGCGGCGAGCCCCTGTCAGTTCGTGATCAAGGATCTGGTAAAAAAGAGTGCGATTTGGCAAGTCCGTGAGCGGGTCGTAATGAGCCAGTCTCTGCATCTGCTCCTCGGTTACCTTGCGATCAGTGATGTCACGCGCAATACCGAGGAACTCCGTCACGCGACCCTTCTCGTCCAGCACCGGCGACACGTTGCTAGTGTGCCAGCGGTAATGCCCATCCTGATGACGGATTCGATACTCGATGCCCGAGGCTTTCTGCCCCGTACGGGCGATTCCCTCGAGAAAGGCGTAGCAGGCCGGAAGATCCTCCGGCGCGACGTACTCATCAATGGCGTGGTCGATGGCATCGCTGATCGGGTACCCCAGGTTTTCGGTCCAGTTGGGCGATACGTAGCTCAGCACGCCATCGGGGCGTAGCGAGTAGATGACGTCGCTGGCCGTCTCCACGAAGGCGCGAAACTTCGCCTCGCTCTGACGCAGCGAAGCCTCCAGTTGCTTGCGCTCGGTCACCTCGGTGGCAAAGCCGGTCCAGACCACGGAGCCATCGTCGAGGCGCCGTGCGGTGTCGTAGGCGGACAGCCACATCTCGCCGCCCCCGCGACACCGCATGCGGAACTCCATGCTCGCGTGCGCCCCATCTTCCTCAGTGGCTATCGTGGATCGCACCACTCGCTCGCGGTCGTCCGGATGGATGCATTCCAGTAGCGGCGCGCCGTCAACCTTCAGTGACTCCCGGTCCACGCCGAACCAGTGCTCCGCCAGCTCGCCAACATAGGGATAGGAGAAACGCCCGTCCGCCTCCCTACGTAGCTGGTAAACGAAGCCGGGAAGCAGCCCCTGAAGCGCCTCCAGCGTCTGGATGTTGTCGAGGTCTAGCTGGGGGCCAGGCATGGGCGCTCCCGCGGGCGACACGTGGTCGATCATCGCAGTGTATCGCCAAACCCCGGCGCGGCGGAACGCACCGGGTCGCCCGGTGGGCGCCGCTTGTCGCGTGGCGTCAGGGACGCCGACTAGAAGGGATTGCGCCGCGCGTCAGTTGCTTCGCGCGGCAGCCAGCATGTACTGGATCATCGAGACCAGCGTGAGCGCCGCGGCCAGATACAACAGCAATTCGCCGATCACGAAGGTGGGGAGCCCGGCGATCGGCTCCGCCCAGAGCAACAGGAAGATCGCGACCATCTGGGCCGTGGTCTTCACCTTGCCCACCCAGGACACCGCCACCTTGGCGCTGCCGCCGATCTCCGCCATCCACTCGCGCAGCGCGGAAATGGCGATCTCGCGCCCGATGATCACGATCGCGGCCAGTGCCAGGCCCAGTCCCGGGTTGTGATCGACCACCAGCACCAGGGCCGCGGCCACGATCAGCTTGTCCGCGACCGGGTCCAGGAAAGCGCCGAACCGGCTGGTCACCTCCCAGCGCCGGGCCAGATAGCCATCCAGCCAGTCGGTCAGGCCCGCCAGCGCGAAGATGATGGCGGCCAGGACGCCGCCCAGCGGCATCTCCAGGCCGTAGAACGCGGCCACCAGCAAGGGGATCATTACGATCCGCGACCAGGTCAGCCAGGTGGGCAGTTGGGGGAACATGGCACTAGCTTAAGGAAACACTGATTAATGTGCACGCTCGCGCGCGAGTCGCTTTTGCGTGCGTCTAATGCGCAGTGACCACCGTGCAGTCATTCTGCACAAGCAAACCGCAACGCCGGAGCCCCTTCGGGGTTGGCACCCCAGGTTCCCCGATCCTGCGTTGCGGCACTTGCCGGTAGAACCACTACCGGCTGCGCACCGCGCCTTGTCTCGGAAAACCTGAGGTGCCAACGCGAGCGTGCACATTAATCAGTGTTTCCTTAACTCTCGTGAAACTGGTCGTAGATCGACTGCGCGAGGCGCCGATGGATCCCCGGCACCTTGGTCAGCTCCTCGACCCCGGCCCGGCTGACGCCCCGCAGGCCGCCGAAGTGCTTCAGCAGCACGCTGCGCCGCTTCGGCCCCAGCCCCGGAATGGCCTCCAGGGTCGATTCCTTGCGAGCCTTCGCGCGGCGGGCGCGGTGTCCGGTGATCGCAAACCGATGGGCCTCGTCGCGGATCTGCTGGATCAGATGCAGCGCGCCGGAATGCGCGGGGAGTATAGAGGGCGCCTCTACCCCGCTCAATATCAGGGTTTCCATCCCCGGCTTGCGCTCCTCGCCCTTGGCCACGCCCACCACCTTGATGTGGTCCAGCCCAAGATCCGCCAGCACATTCAGCGCCTGCGTCACCTGGCCCTTGCCGCCATCGATGAACAGGATATCCGGTTCCTGGCCCTCGCCCTTCTTCAGCCGCGCGAAACGCCGGCTGAGCGCCTGATGCATGGCCGCATAGTCGTCGCCCGGCTCGATCCCCTCGATATTGAAGCGGCGGTAGTCCGACTTGATCGGCCCCTCCGGCCCGAACACCACGCAGGAGGCCACGGTGCCTTCGCCCCCGGTGTGCGAGATATCGAAGCACTCCATGCGCCGGGGTGCCTCCTCCAGCCCCAGCTCGGCGGTCAGGGCATCCAGCCGCGCGGTCTGCCCGGCCTGGCTGGCGATGCGGGTCTTCAGCGCCAGCTCGGCGTTGCGCCGCGCCATGTCCAGCCAGCGGGCCCGCTCGCCGCGCAGCGACCACGCCAGCGCGACCTTCCCGCCACGACGTTCCGCCAGAAAGGCCTCCAGTGCCTCCGCACCCTGCGGCTCGTGCGAAAGCAGGATGCGCGCCGGGGGCTCGCGCTCCGCGTAGTACTGCGCCAGCACCGCGGCCATGATCTCGTCCGTATCCGTGGCCTCGGGCACGTTGGGGAACAGCTCGCTGTTGCCGAGATTCTGCCCGTTGCGCACGAAGAAGATCTCCACCGCGCAGGCCCCCGCCTCCTGCGCCAGCGCGAATACGTCGGCATCGCCCTCGCCGCCGGAGACGAACTGCTGCTCGGAGATCTGGCGCAACCGCGCGATCTGGTCGCGCAGGCGCGCCGCGTGCTCGAAATCCAGGCGCGCGGAGGCCGCCTCCATACGCTCCATCAATTCCGCGACCACCGCCTCGCTCTTGCCCTCGAGGAACTTCACCGAAGCCTCCACGTCGCGGGCGTAGTCCTCCGGCTCGATGTAGCCGACACAGGGGGCGGTGCAGCGCCCGATCTGGTATTGCAGGCAGGGGCGGGAACGATGCGCGAACACACTGTCCTCGCACTGGCGCACCTGGAACAGCTTCTGCAGCAGCGCCAGGCTCTCGCGCACCGCCCCGGCCGAGGGGTACGGCCCGAAGTAACGCACGCCCTTCTTGCGCGCACCGCGGTGGAACCCGAGCCGGGGATAGTCCTGGTTGGACACGTAGATGTAGGGGTAGCTCTTGTCATCCCGCAGCAGCACGTTATAGCGCGGCCGGTGGCGCTTGATCAGGTTGGCCTCCAGCAGCAGGGCCTCGGCCTCGGTGTGCGTCACCGCCACACGGATATCCGCGATCTGCCGCACCATCGAGCGGATGCGCGGGCCGCGGTCATCGCTGCCACGGAAATAGCTGGCCACCCGGCTCTTCAGGTTTCGCGCCTTGCCGACATACAGCACCGCCCCCGACGCATCCAGCATCTGGTACACGCCGGGGGACTGCGTCAGCGACTGCAGAAAGGCCTTGTGATCGAATCCGGTCTCGGGGGTACTCATGGTCGCATCAGGATACCGGAACTGCCCCACCCTCCGGCATAGCCCCGTGCGCAGCCGATACCATTCGGGATATCCTTGATGCCATTACTTATAAGTCTTCGCCACTCGAGGCGACGTACCGGGAGGACCGAGCCATGGATATCGCCGAACAGATCTATGAAGAGGTCAAACGCCTGCCCGAGCCCCTTTCACGCGAAGTTCTGGACTTCATTGGTTATCTGGAATCCAAGCACGGTCTGAGTGACACGCCTGGCGAAGACATCAAGAAAGCCCAGGAAACTGCTCTCGGATCGATCTGGGAAAATCCCGAGGACGAGGTCTGGGATGACCGCTGAGCCGGGAGCTATCGTTGCCATCCCCTTTCCCTTTTCGGACCTGACCACTCGAAAACGCCGGCCTGTTCTCGTCCTCTCCGAGATCGATCGATTCGGCGATTTCGCTGCGCTCGCCGTCACATCGTCGCCAAACCAGACTCATGCAATAGAAGTGAACCCGAACATGTTGCTGGAGGGTTCACTTCCCAAGACCAGCTGGGTTCGCTACGACAAGATATTCACGCTCAGTAGCCGTCTGATCACTCATCAATACGCGAAGCTCGACGCACAAACCGTTGATGGGATCCGGGCGCATTTCTGCCGCCATTTCCATTGCCCGTAGGCGGGGAGCTCGGCCCTGCCCGTAAACTGACCGATTGCCACGGCCCCTGCGGGGCCTCGCAATGACAGGGGAAGCACAGCGTCATCGCGAGGGCCGCAGGTGCGTGGCGATCCGGGTGGCCACCCCGGACGCAGGCCCTGAGGGCACCGGGCAGACCTTCCGGGCCGGAAGGCTAATCGAGGTGGCCGCGGATCCGGGCGAACAGCTCGTGGAACATCGCCGGGGTCAGGCGCCGGGTCTGCGTGTTGTAGCGCGAGCAGTGGTAGGAGTCGACCAGGCGGGTGTGCGCGTCCAGCGCGTGCTCGGCACCGTGGCCAAAGCGCAGGCTGGACAGCGGCAGGCCCTTCGCGCGCAGGATGGCATCGTGCGCGATCTTGCCCAGCGCCAGGATCACCCGCGGCTGCATCGCCGTCATCTCGGCCGCAAGGAAGCCGTTGCAGGTGCGGATCTCTTCGGTGGTCGGCTTGTTCTGTGGAGGCAAGCACTTGACCGCGTTGGTGATGCGGCAGTCGACCAGTTCCAGGGCATCGTCCACGCGCGTGCTCTCCGGTGCGCTGGCAAAGCCGTGTTCGTGCAGGGTCTGGTACAGCAGCACCCCCGCGTAGTCGCCGGTGAACGGGCGCCCGGTGGCATTGGCCCCGTGCATGCCGGGTGCCAGACCGACGATCAGCAGCCGAGCATCCAGCGGGCCGAAGGACGGCACGGGCGCCGCGTGATATTCGGGATGTTTCGCCCGCACGTCCTCCAGAAAGGCCGCCAGCCGCGGGCAGGAACGGCAGTCCGGCGCGAAGATTTCGTGGGGCTCAGGAGGCATCCGACCACTCGCGGTAGGGGTTCCGGGCCAATTCGGTGTTGTAGTAGCGCGGGTCGTGCGAGACCTCGTCGCCCAGCCACTCGGGACGCGGGAACTCGGCATCGCTGCTCGGGAGCTCCAGTTCCGCGACGATCAGCCCGGCGTTGGCGCCTTCGAACACGTCGATCTCGTACTCCCAGCCCTGGACGTCCACCCAGTACCGGGTCTTTTCCACCTGCGGTCCGGCAAGGGTATCCAGCAGGCGATGCGCCTCGTCCACCGGGATGTCGTACTGGTATTCGTCGCGCTCCACGCCGAGGGTCGCGCTCTTGATGTTGAGGTTGGCCCCCTCCTCGTCCACCCGCACGCGGATGGAGGCGCGATCGTTGCCACACAGGTAGCCCTGGCGCATGTACTGCGAGCGCACCACGCCTTCGCGCCAGGCATCACTGGCCAGCAGGAACTTGCGTTCGATCTCGCGCCCCATGTCGTCGACTCCCGTCTTGCGGCGAACCGCCGCATGAATCCTGTGGGAGCCTGCCTGCAGGCGAAGCCCCCGCCCAAGCCTGATGCGTGCGCTACATCCGGATCAGCGCGGAACCCCAGGTGAAGCCGCCGCCGAAGGCCTCGGTCAGGATCAGGTCGCCCCGCTTGATGCGGCCATCGCGTACGGCGGTGTCCAGCGCCAGCGGGATCGAGGCGGCCGAGGTATTGCCGTGGCGGTCCACCGTGACCACCACGTTGTCCATGGACATGTTCAGCTTCTTCGCGGTCGCCTGGATGATGCGGATATTCGCCTGATGCGGCACCAGCCAGTCCAGTTCGGACTTGTCGATGCCGTTGTATTCCAGGGTCTCGTCAACGATCTGGTCCAGTGTGTTCACCGCGACCCGGAAGACCGCGCGGCCCTCCATGCGGATGAATTCCAGATCGGGATTGTCATTCGGCTGGGAGACGCCACCCGGGACCTCCAGCAAGCCCTTGTGATGGCCGTCGGCATGCAGGTGGGTAGAGATAATGCCCGGGTCGGGGGAGCGCGACAGGACCACAGCCCCCGCGCCATCGCCCCACAGGATGCAATTGCCGCGGTCGGTATAGTCGGTGATGCGCGAAAGCGTCTCGGCCCCGACCACCAGCACATGCCGGATCTCGTCGCTCTGCATGAAGCGGTCGGCGGTCGCCAGCGCGTACACAAAACCGCTGCACACCGCCTGGATGTCGAACGCCGGGCAGCCGCCCACGCCCAGCTTGGCCTGCAGGATGCACGCCGTGCTGGGGAAGATCTGGTCGGGAGTCGTGGTCGCCACCAGGATCAGGTCGAGATCGGCGGCCCGAATGCCGGCGGCATCCAGCGCCCGTTCCGCGGCCTTCAGCGCCAGGTCCGAGGTGACCTCGTTCTCCGCCACGATGTGGCGCTCGCGGATGCCAGTGCGTTCGCGGATCCAGGCATCCGAGGTGTCGACCATCGCCTCCAGTTCGGCATTGGTCAGGATGCGCTCGGGCAGGTAGCTGCCGGTGCCGCTGATACGTGCATGCTTCACTCGCTGTTCTCCTGCCCGAGGAGCTGGCCCAGCTGCTTGTCGATCCGCCGCGAGATGTTCGCCTCCGCTTCGATGCGGGCGATGCGGATCGCGTGCTCGAAGGCGAGTTCGTCGGCACTGCCGTGGCTCTTGATGACCACGCCCTGCAGGCCCAGCAGCGAGGCCCCGTTGTAGCGACGGTGATCGAAGCGATGGCGCAGGCGGCGCAGCACCGGCAGGGCGAACAGTCCAGCCAGACGTGAATACAGCGAGGCGCGGAATTCGGCCTTCATGTTCGAGGAGATCATCTTGGCGACGCCCTCGCTAACCTTCAGCGCGACATTGCCGACGAACCCGTCGCAGACGACCACGTCCACATCGCCGCAGTAGACGTCGTTGCCCTCGACAAAGCCGATGTAATTGAGACTGGATGCCTCCAGCATGCGCCCGGCCTCGCGCACCCGGTCGTTGCCCTTGATCGCCTCGGAGCCGATGTTGAGCAGCCCCACGCGCGGGGCCTCCAGGCCGTCCACGGCGTTCGCCAGCACCGAGCCCATCACCGCGAACTGGTACAGATGCGCGGCCTCGACATCCACGTTCGCGCCCAGATCGAGCATGTGGGTGTGCCCTTCCATCGACGGCAATGCCGTGGCAATGGCCGGGCGGTCGATACCGGGAAGGGTCTTCAGCACATAGCGGGCAGTGGCCATCAGCCCACCGGTGTTGCCGGCGGAGACACAGGCCTGGGCCGCGCCGTTCTTGACCTGGTCGATGGCCACGCGCATGGAGGAGTCGCGTTTGGTGCGCAACGCCACCGCCGGCAGTTCCTCCATGCCCACGACCTGACTGGCGTGCACGATCTCGACGCGCTCGCGTTCGGCAGCGGACCAGCCGGAGAGGCCCGATTCGATGGTGTCCTGGTCGCCCACCAGCAGCAGGCGGAAGTCATCCGCCACCTTGAGTGCGCGACGCGCCGCTGGCAGTACGACGGGGGCGCCGTGGTCACCGCCCATCACGTCCAGTGCGATGGTGAAGCTGGCAGTCATGCTCGAGTCCGACGACCGGCCGGGACAGAGCCGGATTCAAACGCGGAAAGGCCACGGTGCAAGCGCAGCCGTGGCCCCGGGACGGTCATTACCCGGACCTTAATCTTCGTCTTCGTCGACTTCGACGTCCTGCTGGATCACCTGGCGACCGCGATAGAAGCCATCGGGGGTCACGTGGTGACGACGATGGATCTCGCCGGTCGTCGGATCGGTGGACAGGGTGGCGCCCGTCAGCCCGTCATGGGAGCGGCGCATGTCACGCTTGGAACGGGTCTTGCGGCGTTGCTGAACAGCCATGATGCATCTCCAGATTGATCAGATTCCCGTGGCGACGGGAGTGAGCCCGGTATCAAAACGGGCGCAAGTATAACGGTTCGGCGGGGGCAATGCCCCGACCGCGTTCGCTTCACGGGTCGTCCCGGTCCGGGCCGCCCCCCTTTTTCAGTTGTTCCAGCACGGCAAACGGGTTCTCGCCGCGTTCGCCCTCGGTGAACTCGGGCGCCGCAGCCGGCTCGCAATCCGCGTGGCGCGGAACCAGCGGCCACGCCAGCAGGATCTCTTCCTCGATCCAGGCCGCGGGGCGCAACAGGCCGTCGGCCTCGAGTTCGACAAAATCGTCATCCTCGCTCATGCCGGCCGGCGTGCCCTCCGCCGGCAGCAGCACCGCATCCGCCTCCAGACGGAATTCCCACGCCAGCGGCTGCAGGCAGCGCTGGCAGGTCTGCCACAGCTCGCCGCTGATAACCCCGCTCAGACGCATCTCGTCCAGTGTCCCGCGTTCCAGCAGGAACTTCGCGTGCACCCGCAGCGGGTGTCCCGGCAACGCGTCGGCGCGCAGTCGCGGCAGGTCTTCGGGACGCAGGTCGCCCTCGAATTCGAGGTGCCGGGCACGCGGTTGCCACGGGTCCAGAGAGACGGGGATACGACTCATAACAAACTCTTGGGAAAACCGTTCGGGCCTCCCCGGAACGAGGGCGCGGAATATACGCGCGCGCGGGCGATCTGTCAAAGCGAAACAGAAACTTGCAGCCACCCCGAACGACGTCGATACTCGAGAAGTCATCGACCTGTCCGGGGCCTTCCGTTTGATTCGCAAGCTGCTCATTGCCAACCGGGGCGAGATCGCCGTGCGCCTGATCCGGGCCTGCAGCGAACTGGGCATCATCTCGGTCGCCGTGTACACGGACGCCGACCGCCACGCCCTGCATGTAAAGAAGGCGGACGAGGCCTACGCCATCGGCCCCGATTCCATGGGTGGGTATCTCAGTATTCACCGACTGATCAGCGTCGCGCGCGCCGCCAGCTGCGACGCCATCCACCCGGGCTATGGCTTCCTCTCGGAGAACCCCGACTTCGCCGCCGCCTGCGCCGCGCGTAACCTGATCTGGGTCGGCCCGGACGCCACGGTCATCCGCCGCATGGGCGACAAGGTCGCCGCACGCCGGGCGATGATCGAGGCCGGTGTGCCGGTCACGCCCGGCTCCGAGGGCAACCTGGAGGACGTCGCGGCCGCGCTCGAGGTCGCCGAGCGCATCGGCTACCCGGTCATGCTGAAGGCCACCTCCGGCGGCGGCGGACGCGGGATCCGCCTGTGCGAGGATGCGCGCGCCCTGGAGCACAACTTCGAACGCGTGCGCTCGGAGGCCACCCGCGCCTTTGGCAGCACCGAGATCTTCCTGGAGAAGGCCGTGGTCAATCCGCGGCATATCGAGGTGCAGATCCTGGGCGATACCCACGGCCAGGCGATCCACCTGTTTGAACGCGACTGCTCGGTCCAGCGGCGCCACCAGAAGCTGGTGGAGATCGCGCCCTCGCCGCAGTTGACCGACGCCCAGCGCGACCATCTGGGCGAGCTCGCCGTGCGAGCCGCGAAGGCCGTCGGCTATCAGAACGCGGGGACCGTCGAGTTCCTGATGGACTCGGACGATTCCTTTTATTTCATGGAGATGAACACCCGTCTTCAGGTAGAACATCCGGTAACCGAGATGATCACCGGGGTGGACATCGTGCAGGAGCAGCTGCGCATCGCCGCCGGCGAACCCCTGCGCTATGCCCAGTCCGACATCACCCGGCGCGGCTACGCGATGGAGTTCCGCATCAACGCGGAGGATCCGAAGAACGACTTCCTGCCGAGCTTCGGCCGCATCACCCGCTACTTCGCCCCGGGAGGACCGGGCGTGCGCACCGACGGGGCGATCTACACGGGCTACACCATCCCGCCGCATTACGACTCGATGTGCGCCAAGCTGATCTGCTGGGCCCTGGAGTGGGATGACCTGCTGGCACGCTCCAACCGTGCGCTACGCGATATGGGCGTATTCGGCGTCAAGACGACCATCCCCTTCCACCTGGCGATCGTCGACCACCCGGTGTTCAGCAGCGGCCACTTCGACACCGGATTTGTCGCGGCGCACCCCGAGCTCACGCACTTCCCCGGCAAGCGCTCGGATCGCCAGCTCGCGGTGGCCGTCGCGGCCGCCCTCGCCGCTCACCACGGGTTGTAGACCCCAGCCCGCCGCACGGACACCGGAATGACCATGGATCGAGTTCACATCACCGATGTCACCCTGCGCGATGGCCACCAGAGCCTGATCGCCACGCGCATGCGCACCGAGGACATGCTGCCGATCTGCGAGCAGATGGACGCCATTGGCTTCCACTCGCTGGAGGTCTGGGGCGGCGCGACCTTCGATGCCTGCGTGCGCTTCTTGAAGGAAGACCCCTGGGAGCGCCTGCATCAGCTGAAGGCCGCGCTGCCGAACACCCCGCTACAGATGCTGCTGCGCGGCCAGAACCTGCTGGGCTACCGCCATTACGCCGACGACGTGGTCCGCGCCTTCGTCGAGCGCTCGGTCGCCGGCGGCATCGACATCATCCGCATCTTCGACGCGATGAACGACGCCCGGAACCTGCGCACCGCGATCGAGGCCACCCGCGAGGCCGGAGGCCATGCCCAGGGCACACTTTGCTACACCACTGGCCCGGTACATTCGGCCACACAATTCGTCGCCCTGGGACGCGAGCTGGTCGCCATGGGCGCGCAGAGCATCGCGATCAAGGACATGGCCGGGCTGCTCACGCCAACCGCCACCCGTGAGCTGGTCACCGAGCTGGTGGAGGCCCTGGACGTGCCGGTCCACCTGCATGCCCACGCCACCTCCGGTCTGTCCGAGCTGTGCCACTGGCAGGCCATCGAGGCCGGTTGCCGGCATATCGAGACCGCGATCTCCGCCTTCGCCGGCGGTACCAGCCACCCGCCGACCGAGAGCATGGTCGCCGCGCTGGCCGGCACCGGGCACGACACCGGGCTGGACCTCGTCGCGCTGCAACGGATCGGGATGTACTTCCACGAGGTGCGCAAGAAGTACCAGCGCTTCGAGAGCGAATACACCGGCATCGACACCCGCGTCCAGGTCAACCAGGTGCCCGGCGGGATGATCTCCAACCTGGCCAACCAGTTGCGCGACCAGAACGCGCTGGACCGCTTCGACGCGGTACTGGAAGAGATCCCCCGGGTGCGCGAAGACCTCGGCTACCCGCCCCTGGTGACGCCCACCTCGCAGATCGTCGGGACGCAGGCGGTGATGAACGTGCTGGCCGGCGAGCGCTACAAGACCATCACCAACGAGGTGAAGCAGTACCTGACCGGGCACTACGGCCGTGCACCGGGCCCCATCAACGCCGTGGTGCGGCAACAGGCCATCGGCAATGCCGAGGTCATCGACAGCCGCCCGGCCGACCTCCTGGCCCCGGAGATGGACTCGCTGGCCGCCGAGATCGGCGAACTGGCCCGCGGGCCGGAGGACGTGCTGACCTTCGCCCTGTTCCCCGAGGTGGGGCGCCAGTTCCTGCAACAACGCCACGACGGCGCGCTCGAGCCGGAACCGCTGAACCTCCCGGAGAACACCCAGGCGGGCTGCCCGGCCCCAGTGGAGTTCAACGTGACCTTCCACGGCGAGACCTACCACATCCAGGTAACCGGATCCGGCCACCATCGGGAGGACACCCGTCCGATGTACGTGACGGTCGACGGCATGCCGGAAGAGGTCCAGATCGAGACCCTGGATACCATCGAGACCGCCAGTGGCCATGCCGCGCCGAGCGGGGGTGGAAGCCGCAAGAAGTCGCGGCGCGCGACCCGCCCCGGCGACGTCACCACGTCGATGCCCGGTACCATCATCGACGTCCTGGTGGCCGAGGGCGACCGCGTGGAGGCCGGGCAGCCGGTGCTGGTGCTGGAGGCCATGAAGATGGAATCCGAGATCGCCGCCCCCGTGTCCGGCACCGTCACTGCGGTGAACGTCGCCAAGGGGGCGGCCGCCAATCCCGACGATGCGCTGATCGAGATCGACCACGCCGATGACTGAGACCGCGCGCAAACTGGTCCTCGCCTCCACCTCGCCCTACCGCGCCGAACTGCTCGGGCGCCTGCGCCTTCCGTTCGAGACCGCCCGCCCGAAGGTGGACGAGACCCCCCGGCCTCACGAGCGCCCCGACGCCATGGTGACCCGCCTCGCCGAGGCCAAGGCCCGCGCCGTGGCCGATGCCTATCCCGACCACCTGGTGATCGGCTCCGACCAGAACGCCAGCCACGCCGACAGCATCCTCGGCAAGCCGGGCGACACGGGCCGCGCGGAGGCTCAGCTCGCGGCCCTGTCGGGCAAGACGGTGACCTTCCACACGGGCCTTTGCCTGCTGGACACCGCCACCGGCCAGGCGCGGACCGGCGAAGTCCCGTTTACCGTGACCTTCCGCGAACTGACCCCGGAGGAGATCCACCACTACGTGGCACTCGAGCAGCCGCTGGACTGCGCCGGCAGCTTCAAGTCGGAAGGGCTGGGTATCAGCCTGTTCGCGCGCATGCAAGGCGACGACCCGACCGCGCTGGTCGGCCTGCCGCTGATCACCCTGGGCGGGTGGCTGCGCGAGGCGGGCATCGCCGTCCCGCCCCGGCCCGCCTGAACCGGCCGCGCGCCCCGGGGCCTATCCCCAGTCCTGCCTTGGCTTATGCCCCAGGATCTGCACGACGGCACCGCGCCCAGTGTGGAACTGCCCCTCGAGCACGTCGCGTTCGCGCTCCACGGCTTCCTCGAATTCGAGCCCGTCCAGCTCCTCGACCAGCGCGTCCCGCATCATCATCAGTTCGGCCGTAGGCGGCCCGCCCGTCCCCCATTCCAGCTGCGCCGGGGTGTAGGCCTCGAGGATGAACACCCCGCCGGGTCGCAGCCCGGCAACCACCCCGGCATGCAGACGACGCCGGATCGGCGGCGGCACATGGCAGAAGATGGAGGTAATCAGATCCCAGGAATCCGGCTCGATCGCGTAATCCGCGAGATCCGCCACCAGGGTGTCAATCTGTACGCCGCGGTCCTCTGCCAGGCGCTGGGCCTTCTGCAGGCCAACGGCGGAGCTGTCCACCGCCAGCACCTCGAAGCCCTGCTGCGCCAGGAAGACGGCGTTGCGGCCTTCTCCCTCGCCCAGGCACAGGGCCTTCCCAGGTGGCACGTTGGCCACCGCGGTACGCAGGAAATCATTCGGCTCGGTGCCGTAGACGTACTCATCCGCCGCGTAGCGCTCGTCCCACATTCATCGTCTCCTCACGGTTACAGCCGGGGTTCATCGGTCCACGCGTTTTACCACGCGCGGGGCAGAGACACAGGCCCCTGGGGAAACACTGATTAATGCACGCGCTCGCGCTCGCGCTCGAGTCGCTTTTGCGTGCGAACAAGGCGCGGTGACTGCCGTGCAGTCGTTCTGCACAAGGGAACCGCAACGCCGTGCGCGCGCCCGTTTTTGATCAACAACGGGCGGCCGAGCCCCGTCTTTCACTAGCTTGTGGGGGTTGGCACCCCAGGTTCCCCGATCCTGCGTTGCGCCGCTTGCGGGTAGAACCACTACCCGCTGCGCGACGCGCCTGGTCTCGGAAAACCTGGGGTGCCAACGCGAGCGTGTGCATTAATCAGTGTTTCCCGAGCGGGCGCGATTGCCGGAATGCGGCCTTTACCCTACTCTTGCGCCTCCCCGAGCACTGCGACGACCCCCGACACCATGAGCGAGACCCCCACGCTGCGCACGCGCCTGGAAGGCTTCATCGAGGCCCGGCTGACCCAGCGCTTCATCATCGGCCTGATCCTGCTGAACGCCCTGACCCTGGGGCTCGAGACCTCGGATACCGTGATGGGCTGGATGGGGCCGGTCATCCTGGCCGCGGACGCGATCATCCTGTCGCTCTTCACCGCCGAGGTGCTGGCCAAGCTGTTCGTCTACCGCCTGGCTTTCTGGCGCAACCCGTGGAACGTGTTCGACTTCTTCGTGGTGGGGATCGCGCTGATCCCCGCCTCCGGGCCATTCTCGGTGCTGCGCGTGCTGCGTCTGCTGCGCCTGGTGTCCATGGTGCCGAAGCTGCGCTTCATCGTGGAGGCGCTGCTGCGAGCCATTCCCGGCATCGTCTCCATCATCGGTCTGCTGCTACTGATCTTCTACGTGTTCGCGATCATCGCCACCGGCCTGTTCAGCGAATCCTTCCCGCAGAAGTTCGGCACCCTGGGTGCCACCATGTACAGCCTGTTCCAGGTGATGACGCTGGAGGGCTGGTCCGAGGACATCGCCCGTCCGGTGATGGAGGTCTACCCCTGGGCCTGGATATTCTTCGTGCCGTTCATCCTGATCGCCACGTTCACCGTGCTGAACCTGTTCATCGCGATCATCGTGGACGCCATGCAGCGCATGCATGATCGCGCGATGGAGATCGAACAGCAGATGATCCACGACAGCGTGCACGAGGAGAACCAGGCCCTGCACGCGGAGATCCACGAGATCCAGCAGGAAACCGTCAAGCTGCAGGAACGCCTGATCCGCATGCAGAACATGCTGGAGAAGCGGGTGAAGTAAGCGCCTTTGCGTGCCCCAATGGGCCCCGTCATTGCCGGACGTACAGCCTCGTGCTTCAATATCAGAAAATGAAGCACACCTGAGGGGCGCCATGAAAGAGCTCAACGTCCGCGAGATGCGGGCCTCCATTGGGCACCTGGACGAAATCGTACAGGCGTCCGGCGAAATTACCATCACCCGTCACGGAAAACCCATTGCACGCGTCCTCCCCGTGCGTCGCGGGCGTCAGCGTCCCGACCACCACGAGCTTCGCCAACGCACCGCGCAACTGATTCCCTCGGAGACCCTCCTCAGGGAAGAGCGCGATGAGCGCGGATGAACGGTGCTACCTCGACACCAGTGCCCTGGCCAAGTGGTACCTGAACGAACCGGGCTCCGAGGCCTTTGTCGACTACCTGCAAAAAGTCGACGTCGCCATCATCAGTCGGCTGGTGGCCACGGAACTGCGGTCCCTGCTCGCACGGCGCCGGCGTATGGGCGAACTGCCGCAGGAGCTGGAAACGATCATCTTCGCCACCTTCCAGGACGACATCTCCAGTGCCTCGTTACAGCTCTATCCCTTCGATGATTCACTCTTCGAGGAAGCGACCAACCTGATCACCCGCTACCCCGAACACCCACTGCGGACACTGGACGCACTGCACATCGCAACCGCGCGGCATCACGAGTTTCCAGTCATCGCCACCGCAGACAACGTGCTGGCGGACGCGGCTTCATCGATGGGCCTGACCGTTCGTCGATTCTGACGCCTCCGGCACCCGACGCGCGGGAGAAGCGGGTAAAGCAAAGAGCCCGGGAAGGAACCCGGCTGCGGCGCTCCGGCGCGGGCAGGGGCTTCGCCGCCAAGGCGGCTCCTACAAGACCACATCCCACCCCGGTAGGAGCCTGCTTGCAGGCGAAGCCCCTGCCAAAGCCAGCCCCACCTCAACGACCGGTGCTTGCGTGGCCCTCAACGCCCCCCTGCGCGCCCTCGGGCGCACTGGGGGGCGCGGGATCAGGCGTTGACGGCGGCCGGTTCGGTGGCGCGTTCGCCCAGGCGGCGGCCGGTGGCGTTCAGCACGGCCTGCAGCGTGGCAGCGGTCGTGTCCTCGCCCAGAGCGACGCCGACCGAGCGTTCGCCGTCCACCTGCACGTCCACCGCGGCCATGGCCCGCGCCTCGGTGCCGGACTCCATCGCGTGCTCATCGAAGTGGCTGACCTTCACCTCCACTCCGCGCTCGGCCTGCATCGCGGCGGTCAGGGCCTCGACCGCGCCGTGGCCCTCGCCCTGCAGGCGCGACTCGCGACCGGGCGGGCCCATGGTCGCGTCCAGCCGCACCACCGGACCTTCCTTCTCGATCTCGTAGCGCACCAGATCCCAGCCGGCGACCGGCGTCAGGTAATGCTGCTCGAACAACTCGTGGATGCGCCTGGATGACACCTCGATCTGCGAGGTCTCAGCATCCTTTTGCACGATGCGGGCAAACTCGATCGCCAGCCAGCGCGGCACCTCGATACCGTAATCGCGTTCCAGCACATGCGCCACGCCGCCCTTGCCGGACTGGCTGTTGATGCGCACGACCTCCTCGTAGCGCCGGCCCAGATCGCCCGGGTCGATCGGCAGGTAGGGCACGTTCCAGTGGCCGCCCTGCTCCTTGTAGTGCGCCAGGCCCTTGCGGATCGCATCCTGGTGGCTGCCGGAGAAGGCGGTGTAGACCAGCTCGCCCGCCCACGGATGGCGCGGGTGGATGGGCATGTCGGTGCACTCCTTGTACACCTCCATCAGCCGTTCCATATCGGACAGGTCGATGGTCGGGTCGATCCCCTGCGAGTACAGGTTCATGCCGACGGTGACCAGGTCCATGTTGCCGGTGCGCTCGCCGTTGCCGAACAGCGTGCCTTCCAGGCGATCGGCCCCGGCCAGCAGGCCCAGCTCGGCCGCGGCCACGCCGGTGCCGCGGTCGTTGTGCGTATGCAGCGACACGCAGAAGTGCTCGCGGTACTGCACATGATCGCAGAACCACTCGACCTGGTCGGCGAAGACATTCGGCGTGGCCGACTCGACCGTGGCCGGCAGGTTGATCACGACCTTCTGGCCCTGGTCCGGGCGCCAGATCGCGTTCACCGCATCCACGACCTCGACCGCGTAGTCCAGCTCGGTGGTGGAGAAGCTCTCCGGCGAGTACTGGAAGATCCAGTCCGTCTGCGGGTACTTCGCCGCATAGTCGCGCACCCAGCGCGCGCCGTTCTCGGCGATGCCGCGGATACCGTCGCGGTCCATGCGGAAGACCTGCTCGCGCTGCGCCGGGTTGGTGGAGTTGTACACGTGCACCACCGCGCGCGGTGCGCCCTCCAGCGCCGCGAAGGTCTTCTGGATCAGATCCTCGCGCGCCTGCGTCAGCACCTGGATATACACGCCCTCGGGGATGCGGTCTTCGTCGATCAGGCGGCGGGTGAAGTCGTAGTCGATCTGCGAGGCAGAGGGGAACCCGATCTCGATCTCCGTCAGGCCGATATCCACCAGCACCTCGAAGAAGCGCATCTTCTGCTCGACGCTCATCGGGTGCACCAGCGCCTGGTTGCCGTCGCGCAGGTCCACCGCGCAGAAACGCGGCGCAACCGTGGTGCGCTTCGCCGGCCAGCGGCGATCCGCCTTGTCGATCGGCGGGAACGGGGCATATTTGGTGTGATCGAAGGCCATGGTGCGCATCTCCTGTAAGGGCGCGGCCCGGGCCGTACAATCGGCCGCCGCGCTGAGGATTTCTGTCTGTGCATTATCCTAACGCATTCATCCGGGCATAACCTTGCGTTTTTCCCTATCAAGGCCTTAGGAGGGATCTATCATTGCGCATTAATGCTCAATATGCGCAATAATCCACCTATGAAACCGCAACCGCACTCACTGGACCGCTATGACCGCCGCATCCTCGAGATCCTGCAGGAGGACGCGAGCCTGTCGAACCAGGCGCTGGCCGAACGCGTCGGACTCAGCCCCTCCCCGTGCCTGCGCCGCGTCCGCGCGCTCGAACAGGCCGGTATCCTGCTGCGCCGCGTGGCGCTGCTGGACCGGCGCCGCCTGGGCCTGGAACTGACCGCCCTGATCCACATCGGCATGGACCGCCACACCCCGGAACGCTTCGCGCATTTCGAGGAGACCGTGGCCGGCTACCCCGAGGTCCAGCACTGCTACCTGATCACCGGCCAGTCCGCCGACTACATGCTGCAGGTCGTGGTCCCCGACATGGACGCCTACCAGGACTTCCTGCTGCGGCGCATCACCCGCCTCGAGGGCGTGGACAGCGTGCACTCCAGCTTCGTCCTGCGCCGCGTCGTCGACCGCACCGCCCTACCCCTCGACTACACCCCCACCTGAAACGTCTTAAAACCCAGGGCAAATTCACCACGAAGCCCACGAAGGCACGAAGAATTCAAGGGCGATTCACAGGAAGGCTGGAAGGTTAGAAGGCTTTGATGGTGAAGCGTGATGGCAAGCAGACATATGGGGAGCGCTGACTGAATCGTACGCCCCTAAAGTGGCCGCTTCCCAGCATTGCCCTGGTAGCGCCCGTCATGGCCCCTCTATCTTCCAGCCTTCTCTTCTTCCTGTAGACCGTTTTTGACCTGGATCTTGACCTTCTTCGTGCCTTCGTGGGCTTCGTGGTGAATCCGCCCTTGCCCTGCGGCGAGCCCTCCGGATACTGTATATATAGACAGATACCGGAGGGCGCCTTGTGTCGCTTACTGAACGCCAGCAGGCCATCCTCGACTACATCACCGAGACCGTCGCCAACCAGGGCACGGCACCGACCCGCAGCGAGATCGCCCGGGCCTTCGGCTTTCGCTCACCCTACGCGGCCGAGTGCCACCTGAAGGCGCTGGCAAAAAAGGGCGCCATCGAACTGCTGGGCGGCACCTCCCGCGGCATCCGCCTGCCGGGCGCGGTGCGCAGCACACCGCGCGAGCTGCCCCTGGTCGGGCGCGTCGCCGCCGGACTGCCCATCCTTGCCACCGAACACATCGAGCGCCACTACCGGGTCGACGACGCCCTGTTCCGTGCCCACCCCGACTACCTCCTGCGCGTGCATGGCGAGAGCATGCGCGACGCCGGCATCCTCGACGGCGACCTGCTGGCCGTGCGCCAGACCCCGGAGGCCCGGCCCGGTCAGATCGTGGTTGCCCGCATCGAGGACGAGGTCACCGTAAAGCGCTTCGCGCAGGACGGCCCGCGGGTGCGCCTGCTCCCGGAGAACCCCGACTTCGCCCCCATCGAGATCGACCTGGAGCGCCAGGAACTGGCCATCGAGGGGGTCGGCGTGGGCGTTCTGCGCGATCTCGACCCCCAGGCCTGAGTTATGGGCGCGCTGGATACCCTGCTCGACCATCCGGCCCTCTGGCGCGGACGCAGCGCCACCCCGGCCCCGGATGCCCCGGTCTGGCCCAGCGGCCACGCGGAACTCGACCGGGCCCTGGGCGGGGGCTGGCCACGCGGCCAGCTGGTCGAACTGCTGGGCGCCCCGTTCGGCTGCGGCGAGACCCGGCTGCTGGTCCCCATGCTGACCGCCTGCGGCCAGGACGACTACTGGATCGCGGTGATCGCGCCACCGGCTACCCCCTGGCTGCCGGGCTGGCAGACCCTGGGCATCCCGCCGGAGCGGGTACTGCTGATCCACACCGAGCACGATCGCGACACCCTTTGGGCCGGCGAGCAGTGTCTGCGCGACCCGGCCTTCGGCGTGCTGCTCGCCTGGCTGCGCCGTCCCGTGGAGACAGCCCTGCTGCGCCGGCTACGCCTGGCCGCCAGCGAGAGCCGGGCCTGCGCCGTCCTGTACCGGCCGCCGGACGCCGCGGCCCAGCCCTCGCCGGCCCATCAGCGCCTGCGCTGGCAGGCCGCGGCCACCGGCCTGGAACTGCACTGCCTGAAGGGGGCCGGCCACTGGGCCCGCTCCGGCCAGCCTCTGTGGATTCCCGAAGCACCGGGGGCCTGAAATGGGCCAGCCCGCCCGCCCCGCGCGCGCAGCCACACCCCCCGAACCTGCCCGGCAGCAACTGAGCCTGCTGCCGGCGGCGCCCGCCCCCGCGCCCACTCCCCGGCCACCGGAGGCACGCCCCGCCAGTGCCACCCGGGCGCGGCGGGAACACTGGATGGCCATCGAGCTGCCGCACCTCGCGCTGGAGTCCCTGGCCCGGGCGGGACCGGAGCCGGAGCGATTGCAGCGCCCCCTGCTGGTGGTGACGTCCGGCGCGGCACCCCGGGTGCACACCGCCAACCGCGCGGCGCGGCGCGCCGGTGCGCGACCCGGCATGGCGCTGGGGGATGCGCTGGCCGTGCTGGATACCCCGGAACTGGTCGAACATGACCCGGACGCCCTGCGGACCCAGCTGGAGATGCTGGCCGGCGTACTGCTGCGGTTCTCCGACCATGTGCACCCGGAACCGGAGGCCCACCGTATCCTGATGGAGGTCGGACGCAGCCGCCGCCTGTTCGGCGGCCTGGAGGCGTTGCGCCAGCAGGCGCAGGACACCCTGGCCGGCCTGGGTTTCCATCCCCGCATCGGGCTGGGGCGCAGCCCCGCCGCCGCGCGCCTGCTGGCGCACCTGCGCAACCCCGCGATCGCGGAGGACCCCGAGAGCCTGCGCCGACTGCTGACACCCGTGCCGCTGGAGGCCCTGCCGCTGGCCGACGCCACCCGCGAAGGCCTGCGCGCCTTGGGCCTGCGCCAGCTGGGCGACCTGCTGCGCCTGTCACGCGCCGAGCTGGCCCGGCGCCACGGACCGGAACTGCTGGACCTGCTGGATCACCTGCTGGCCCGACGCGTGGAGACCCTGCCCCGCTTTGCGCCACCTCCGGTGCTGGATTTGCCCCTGCGCCTGGAGCACGAGATCCACGCCACCACGGCCCTGGCCTTCCCGCTCAAACGGCTGCTGCGCCAGGCCGAGGCCCAGTTGCGCGGCCTGAACCGCAGCCTGCAGGGGATGACCCTGGAACTGACACATCGCGAGGCGCGCACCCGGCTGACGCTGGAACGCGGACAGCCGGGCATGCGCGCCGACGAATGGCTACCCCTGTGGCAGACTCGTCTGGAGCGCGAAACCCTGCCGGAGGCCGTCATCGGCCTGCGCCTGCGGGCATCCCGCCTGCTGGATCCCCCGGACCGGGGCGACAGCCTGCTGGCCGGGGACCCGGCGAGCACGCCACCGGCGGATCAGCTGCCCGCGGTGCTGGCCCGACTGCGCGCCCGCCTGGGCGAGCCGGCGGTCACCCGCCTGGTCAACCGCCGCACCCCAAGGCCGGAGGAGGCCCAGGGATCACGCCACGATCTCGCCGTTACTCCGGCCCCGGTCGCCCCGACACCGGGCCAGCGCACCGTCGGGGCGGCCCTGTGGCTGCAGGGCCCCGACCCCGCCACCCCGCCCGACCAGCCGCAATGGCTGGGGCGGCTGGAAGACGGCTGGTGGGACCATGGCCAGGATGCACGGCGCGACTACGCCCGGGCACTCGATCGCCAGGGCCGCCGGCTCTGGCTGTATCGCTGCCTGCGCAGTGGCCAGTGGTATCGCCAGGGTTACTGGGGCTGAATCCGCGCCGGATACACGCCCACCGCCCCCGCCCGTCAGCGGTGGTATTCGCCCGCCCGCTCCGGCTGGTACTCGACCTCCACGATGCGCACATGCATCTGCCCGCCACCCGGGCGCGGCCACTCGATCTCGTCCCCCTCGGAAAGCCCCAGCAGGGCGCTGCCCACCGGCGCCAGGATCGACAGCGTGCCGCCGCTTTCATCCACGTCCCGCGGGTATACCAGCGTCATCGAGAATTCCTCGCCGGACTCGGTCACCCGGAACCGGACCTTCGAGTTCATCGTCACCACCGCACCTGGGATCTCGTGCGAATCCACCACATCCGCGCGGTCCAGCTCGGCCTCCAGATCGGCCTTGCCCGGAAAGGCATCCTCCGGCAGCGATTCCAGCAGCTTGTCCAGACGCTCCATGTCCGTGGTGGAGACGATGATCTTCGGCTTGTTCACGTTCACACTCCAAATACACGACGCGCCCCCGGAGAGACGCGCCAGAGAAGAAAATTCAGGGATTTTCCGGAAACCGGGAAACGAACTTCGAGATTAGCCAAGTCTCGACGAAAAAGCGATCCAGCCAGTCACGGCACTGGAATATCGATCCGCCCGCACACTCACTACCGGCCCTCGCCGTCCCGCCAGGCCGCATAGCCGCCGCGCAGCACATGCGCATCGATCCCCATCGCCCGCAGGCTGTCGGCCACCAGCTGGGACCGGCCACGCCCCCCACAGAACACCACGACGGGCTGCTGGGGGTCCTGCATGTGAGATTCGATGGTGGCCTCCAGCTTGGGCCGGGGGATATTCACCGCGCCCTCGATCGTACCCTCGGCCGCCTCCTCCGGCTGGCGCACGTCCACCAGCAGAAACGGCTTCCCGTCCTGGCGCCAGCGGGCCACCTCGGCCGGTTCCAGATGCGGCAAACTCTGTTCCAGATCACCAATACGTTTCTCGAAAAGACTCACGGCCACACTCCGAATCGTGGGTAGGCCACCATCCTATCGCGCGAGCTCAAAGGGACGGACGCACCAGCAGCGGCACCACCCGAACCGTAAACAGCGCCAGGCCGATCAGCGCCGCCAGCGCACCCACCGCCGTCAGCATCGCAACCCCCAGGATCCAGCCCAGGCCCATCCCCACCACGGCCAGATGCACCAGGATCTGTGGTGCCCAGGCCCACAGCCAGCCGCCCGCGATCGGGTGCCCGGTAAAGCGCGGCAGCATGTGCTCGCCCAGCCCCATGATCAGCAGCAGCAGAAAGCCCAGGGTAAAGCCGTGCAGCGCCGCCGGCCGGGCCGCGCCCTCCAGGAAAAAGCCCCCCAGCGGCAGCGCCGCCCCCGCGATCAGCAGCCAGACCATTGCCCCCAGCACCGAAGCCCGGCTGGAGGGCGACAGGCCCAGCCCCACATGCCGGGCCGCCTTCTGCGTACGCTCCGGGGCGGCGCCTACCAGTTCGGTGGCGGCCGTGCGATCCAGCAGACCGATGTGCTTGAGCTCGCCATCCACCACCACCGCCGGGATGGAGCGGATACGCAGCCGGGTGGCCAGCTCGCGGCCTTCCGGCTGGCCCATGTCCACCACCGCGAAGTCGATCTGTTTGTCCTCGGCCACCTGACGCCAGATGCGCTCGGCATCGTGACAGGAGGCACACCATTCGGATACCAGCAGTTCCACCTTCATGAATCCGTCTCCCCCGGCTCAGTCCGCGCAGCGCATGCAGCGGATGTCGTAACGATCGATCCATTGCTTCAGACCGGTGATCGCCTCGGGGCCGGTGTGCAGCCGCTCCAGCGCCTTTTGCGGGTCGTCCGGGCGCATCACCACCACCCAGGCATCGGTGTAGGGCGCGACGTTCACCAGACCCGGATCGGCCTCCACCGCCGGATTGATACGCTCGATGGTGCCGTCGAACGGGGTCGGAATGCCGCCCGCCCACTTGCCCGACTCCAGCCGCGCCACCGGCTTGCCCGCGGCACGGTACGAACCCGGCTTGCGAAAACGGAAGTACTGCACACGGCCCGCCATGGTCTGCGCCGGATCGGTGATCCCGAGGGTGAAGGTGCCGTCGTCCTCCGGCCGCACCCAGACGTAGTCCAGGTCGTAGAACAGGTCGTCCGGCAGCTCGCAGCCGTTGTATTCCTCGCGCGCCATGGTTATGCCCCCTTCGGTCCATAGTGGCGCACGGTCAGCGCGATGTTCACGGCGAACAGGATCATCGCCCCCCAGGCCAGCGCGCCACCCACCGCGACCGTCGCGTTATGGAAGACCAGCCAGCCGGCGACCATCACCCACAGCCCGATGTTGGCCAGCAGGAACTGCGCATGCCCCAGGCGTTCGGAGAACAGGGACCGCCCGGAAAACCGCGGCAGCACATGCAGCCCCACGCCATAGATCATCATGGTCACGAAACCCAGCAGCATCAGGTGGCCGTGGATGCGCGGCACGTTGCCGGGGATCAGGCCGGGATGCACCAGCCAGAGGATGCCGAGCAGCCCGCCCAGCAGGGCATAGACCAGGGCCGCGAGGATGAACATCCGGTTTCGAGGGTGCATGCAATGCTCCTTGTCAGGTTTGACTCAGCATACTTTAAGCTATATTCCATATGCATTGATCGAGATCAACACCCGCTCGCGTCCGATCGGTAACAGTCACCCTTCAGGAAAACCCGCCAAGGCCGCAACTGCCATGCATCTGCAACTCCACGAGACCGTCCCCGGATTCCAGCAGCCTGTCGAGCTGCTGCGCGCCTGTCATCGGCGCATCCTCAACTCCCTGGACATCCTCGAGCGTCTGCCCGCGCACCTCGCCGCGAAGGGCGCTGACGAGGAGGCGCGCACCGCGGCGGCTCGGGTCCTGAAATACTTTCACGAGGCCGCCCCCAATCACCACGCGGACGAGGACGAGGATCTGTTCCCCCTCCTCCAGCGGCACTGCGACCACCCCGACAGCCACCCCCAACTGTGCGAATGGCTGGAGCGCCTGAGCGCGGAACATGCCGAGATCGAGGCCGGCTGGGACCGGCTGGAACCGGCCCTGCAGCGAATTGCCGACGGCTCGACCGCGGAACTGACCGGCGCAGAGGCCTGGATCCGGCAATACCGGGTGCATCTTGACCTGGAAGAGCGGGCCGTGCTGCCGTTCGCCGAGCACCTGCTGAGCCCGGAGGAGCGCCACACCATCGGTGCCCGCATGGCCGCAAGGCGCGGGATCGGGAGCGACGATGGCTGACTTCCTGCTCGATCTGCGCGGCTTGGGCGACCATGCCCATACGCGGGCCTATTACACCCTTCGCGAACTGCGGCCGGGCCAGGTCTTCGAGGTCTGGCTGGACCAGGAACCGAAGCTCCTGATGGACGCCGTCGGCCTGCAGCTGCGGCATGCCATCCACTGGCGGGGTCTCGAAAACGGGCCACCGCTGTGGAAGCTCGCGGTGCAGCGCCGCGAGGATGTCGCCCCGGTGGATCTGGTCGACCTGCTGGAGCGCGACCACCTGCGCATCGACCGCCTGTTCGCCAGCGCCCTGCACAAGGTGAACGCCGGCGATCTCGAGGGGGCCGCACCGGATTTCCACGCCTACGTGGATGGCCTGCGCCGCCACGTGGAGGTGGAAAACGAACTGATCGTGCCGCTGCTGGACCTGCCGCGCAGCCCGAACGGCCAGGACCCGACCTCGATCATGCTGCGCGAGCACGACGAGATCCTGGAACAGACCGCGATGCTCGAGCATGAATTCAGCGAAGGGGTCGACGAGGCCTGGGCCGTGGCCCCGTTCTTCGCCCTGATCTCCGGCGCGCTGGCCAAGCACGAGGGCCGCGAGGAGCAGAACCTGTTCCCGCACTGGAGCCGCGCCCTGCGAGAACAACCGGACGCCGCCGCCGAACTCCTGGAGCGTGCGCAGGCCCGACTCGCAGCCTCCTGATCGCTGCGTCGCGGGCGGCGCGACGCGACCGCTTCAGCGAGCCGTAACGGGGCGAAGCGGCGGCGACAGGCGGGCCAGCGCCCAGAGACCCAGCAACGGGCCGGGCAGCAACAACCACAGGACCCACAACCCGCCATCCGCCCACAGCCAGCTCGTCAGCCAGATCGCCGGCAGGGTCAGGGCAAAGCCAATCGCATTCATGACGCTCAGCGCGGACCCCACCGCGTCCGCCGGCGCACTGTCCGCGGCCAGCGCCGAGAACTGCGGCGAGTCCGCGATCACCGTCAGGCCCCACAACGCCAGCAGGCCGAACAGCAGCCAGGACGAGTGCCCGGCCAGCAGCGGATACAGCAGACAGGCCAGGCCCGACGTCGCCAGGGCCACCCGCGCCACGCGCAGACTCCCCAGGCTCCGGCTCAGGCGGCCGCCCCAGACGCAGCCGGCCAGTCCCAGCGCGATCACGCCGAAAGCGAGCCAGGGGATCAGCCCGGCATCGGCCTCCAGACGCGACAGCTCGCGCGCCACCAGCAGCGGGACCAGCGTCCAGAAGGCGTACAGTTCCCAGCAATGCCCGAAGTAGCCTCCGGCCACGGCCCGGAAGTCCCGCCGCCGCAATGCACGAAAACCCTTGCCCAGACCCGGTGTGCGCCCCGGAGGTGGCAGGTGGGGCCCATCCCCCAGGCGCAGGATCAGGAGTGCCGCCAGCACCGCCAGGAAAGACGCCAGCAGCACCGGGATCGCCCAGGGGAAATCGAGCGTGGCGCCGCGCAGCAGATGCGGCAGCGCGGTGCCCAGAGTCAGCATGCCCAACAGCCAGGACAGGGCCCAGCCCTTGTACTCGGGCGTCCAGGCAATCACCAGCTTCATGCCCAGGGGGTAAACCCCGGCCAGCGCCAGTCCGACCAGGAACCGCGTGAGCAGGGCCATCTCCCAGACACCGGCCAGCAGGATAAACATGGCGTTCAGTCCGGCCCCGGCCACGGCAGAGATCGCGAACAGCCGGCTGGCACGAAAACGGTCCGCCAGGCCGGTCGCGGCCACCGCCAGCGTTCCGGTGATGAAGCCCGTCTGGGTCGCCATGGTCAGCCAGCCAATCTCGGACGGCGACCAGCCAAGCGCCTGCTGCAGCGACAGCCCGACCCCGTTGACCGAAAACCACAGCGACGTGCCGAACAGCTGTGCCGCCACGATCACCAGCAGGGGGTGACGACGAATCCAGTGCGCCGTCACCGTACGCGACCGGTCACAGGCATCGAACCGCCCCGATCAGCGACTCGCGCCACGGATCCAGCGCTTGAGCAGGGCCACCAGCGCGCCCCCGGAGACGAGCCCCAGCAGGTAGATCCCGACGATCAGCAACGCCAGTGGCAGCGTCACATGCAGGGTCAGGAAATTCAGGGTCACCAGTCGCAGGTTCTGGATTGCAAAGATCGCGACCACCGCGACGAACACGATGATCAGCAGGGAGTAGACGTACCGCATGCGACCTCCCGGGTCAGTCGGGCCAAACGCTCAGGTTCGGGCGCCCCGGGGTCAGCGTCAACCGGCACGAGGCGGCGACCTCAAGGGTTTCCCCGAGTGTCGGGATGGCTGCAGTGGTCGCGCAGCGGGCAGCCTTCGCACCGCGGCCGCGGGCGACAGCGCTCCTTGCCGTGTTCCACGATCAGCGCATGCAGGTCGTTCAGGGCGGCCACATCCGGCCCCAGCTCCGCCTCGACGTGCCCGCGAAGCTGATCGTAGGGCGCCTGCGCCTGCGGGACCTCCAGGCGCTCGAACAGACGCCGGGTATAGGCATCCACCACGAAGACCGGGCGGTCGAAGGCATACAGCGCGATATCATCGGCTGTCTCCGGGCCCACGCCCTTGACCCCCAGCAACGCCGAGCGCAACTCGGCCGTTTCCAGCGCGGCCAGTCCCTCGACACCGCCGGACACCTCCAGGAAGCGCAGCAGATGCCGCAGCCGGTCGGCCTTCACGTTGAAATAGCCGCTGGGACGGATCCGCTCGGCCAGTTCTTCCTGACCCAGCGCCATCAGCCCCGCGGGCGACAAGGCATCGATGGCGCGCAGGTTGTCCAGGGCCTTCTCGACGTTGGTCCAGCTGGTGTTCTGGGTCAGTACGGCACCGACCATCACCTCGAAGGCGGTATCCGCCGGCCACCATTGCAGGTCGCCGTACTCCGCGCGCAGGGCCTCAAGGAGTCGGGGAATCTGCATGCCGCTCTACCGCTGGCGACGCCCGCCCGGCTTGCCACCGCCCCCCGGGCGCCCGCCCGAGGGCTTCGCACCCCGGCCACCACCGCGGCCGCCGGGGGCTGCCGGCTTGCCCGACTTCTTCGGCGGCGAGGAACTCCAGCCGTCCTCGCGGGACGCGCGGCTGTTGCGCGACTTGCCCGCCGCCACCGGCTTGCCGGGGCGCTTGCTGTGGGGAGCGCGGCGCGGCCCGCCGCGCCCGCGCGCGCGCACCGACTCCGGCATCGGCAGGTCCACCGCCGCGTACAGCCCGGCCACCTCGCGGCTCTCCAGGTCGCGCACCGCGCCGGTCTTCAGACCCCGCCCCAGGACGACCGGCCCGTAGCGCACCCGGATCAGGCGGCTGACCGTGACGCCGACGGCATCCCACAACCGGCGCACCAGGCGGTTGCGGCCCTCGCTGACGATCACGTGATACCAGTGATTGGCGCCGTCCCCGCCCTGCTCCTCCAGGCTGTCGAAACGCGCCGGGCCGTCCTCCAGCTCCACGCCCTCGCGCAGCATGTCCAGCGTGGCCGGCGGCACCTCGCCCAGCACGCGCACGGCATACTCGCGCTCCAGCGCCATGCTCGGGTGCATCAGGCGATTGGCCAGCTCGCCGTCCGTGGTGAACAGCAGCAGGCCGGAGGTGTTCAGGTCCAGCCGCCCGACCGCCACCCAGCGCTGCCCCTTCAGGCGCGGCAGGCTGGCAAACACCGGCCGCCGCCCCTCCGGATCGGAGCGGCTGCAGATCTCGCCGACCGGCTTGTGATACACGATCCAGCGGTGCGGATGCTCCGGGCGCCGCACGATGCGCCCGCGCACACGAATCACGTCGTGCTCGTCGACCTGATCGCCCAGCCGCGCGGTACGGTTGTTCACCTGCACCTCGCCGCGCTCGATCCAGCCCTCGATCTCGCGCCGCGAACCCAGCCCCCGCGCCGCCAGGACCTTCTGTACCCGCTCCGACATTCCCGGAACTCCAGCAACTCATTAAGATGGGCGCCACGATACACCAACAGGACGTTGCCATGACCGATTCCACGCCGGAAACCAGCCCCGTGAAGACGCCGCTCAACATCGCCGTGCTCACCATCTCCGACAGTCGCGACCTCGCCGAGGATCGCTCCGGCGACGCCTTGGTGGAACGCCTCGAAAGCGCCGGCCACCGCACCGCCGATCGGCGGATCGTGAAGGACGACGTCTACGCCATCCGCGCCGAACTCTCGCGCTGGATCTCCGATCCCGAAATCGACGCCGTGTTGACCACCGGCGGCACCGGCATCACCGGCCGTGACGGCACCCCCGAGGCCGCCTCGGTGCTGCTGGACAAGACCATCGAGGGCTTCGGCGAGCTGTTCCGCATGCTCTCCTATGAAGAGATCGGCACCTCCAGCCTGCAGTCCCGCGCCCTTTCAGGGGTCGCAAACGGCACCTACCTCTTCGTACTGCCCGGCTCCACCGGCGCCTGCCGCACCGCCTGGGACCGCATCATCCAGGCCCAGCTCGACGACCGCACCATGCCCTGCAATCTCACCATGCTGATGCCGCGCCTGAAGGAGTCCTGAGGGAAATACGGATTTCACCACGAAGAGCACGAAGGCACGAACAAGGCCAAGCTCGAAAGCGGACCTGATTAGCAACGAGAGTCGGCCAGTCACGGAGATCCTCCGGAGGCGGCATAGCCAGCCGCAGGTCGCTGTAATCCGCGCCTTTCCTGGAATATCACCAGCGCCGCCCTTTACCCCTGCATCGTCATCCCGGCCGGAGCGTAGCGAAAAGCCGGGATCTCCCCCGTCGGGGCAACCCCTGCCGCCAGGATCCCGGATAACGATTACCGGGAAATCCGTCCGTACCGAAACGCGATACACCGTTCCCACAAGAAAAATGCCCAAAATGCTCTAAAAAAGCCTTTGGGCGTGCCGCTACCCCCTGTATCGGGTGCGGCGCTCACACGGATCTGCTTGTCGCCCTCCGACTAGAACAACGAAATGGAAGGACAACGCGATGACATCCCTGAACCCCCTCTCCAGTGTCGGCTTCGGTACCCGCCTGACGCTGATGATCCTGTCTCTCATCGTGGGCGCGATCCTCATCGTTGCCACCCTCATCTTCTTGCAGTACCGCGCCTCCTACACCGACGCGACCATCGACCGGCTTCACGCAATGGGCGAATCCAACGCCCAGTCCTTCAACGAATGGCTCCTGGGGCGGCAGGATGAAATGCGCTACCTCGCAGGCCTCGATGCAGCTCGCGGCATGGACCTCGATGAACTCGAGCACCTGATCGAGCAGATCGCGTCGCTGCGCGGTGAATACGACACGATCTTTGTCGTGAATGCCGACGGCATGGGCGAGGTCGGAGTGGCCTTCGACGGACAGGCGCGCGTCCTCAGCCGCGAGGAGGCGAACGATTTCAATGTGCCCGACCGGGCATGGTTCCAGAGCGCGATCAGTGGGGAGGACACCTTCTCGCGGCCGGTGGTTTCCCGCGCGACGGGCAATCGGGTCAGCACCGTCGCAATTCCGATCGAAGGACCGGATGGCGAACCAATCGCCGTGATGCGCGGGGCGGTGCAACTCGACACGATCTTTGATCGGGTCAACGCGATCGATCTCGGCGAAGGATCCGAGATCTACCTCGTAGACCGCGACCGGCATCCCGTGACACCGGTTGAATCGGCCCCCGATACGGACCAGCCAATCGACACCCGGGCTGCACAGGCGATCGCCGCGGGTGACAGTGGGGTCGGACGCTACCAAAACGCAATCGGGACTGCGGTGATCGGTAGCTTTACCGACATCCCCCTGCTTGGCTGGGGCCTGCTGATGGAGCTCGACGAAGGGGTCGCACTGGCCGAGCTGCAACGCGCGCTTTGGTGGGTCGTCGGCCTCACCATCGCCATCCTGATCGCGGCCTCGCTGATCAGCCTCGGGGTAATCCGCAACGTCCTGCGCACACTAGGGGGCGATCCTGCCTACGCATCGGACGTCGTCCGCCAGGTGTCGGAGGGCGACATGACCGTCCCGATCCAGCTGCGCAAGGGCGATGACTCGTCGTTGCTCGCGGCCATCGCCACCATGCAGTCCCGCCTGCGCGAACTGATCGGCAGCGTTCGCGGCCATGCCGAGGAAGTCGCCTCGGCCGCTACCGAGCTTTCACACATCAACGAAGAGACCGACAAGGGTGTAAATCGCCAGAACGCCCAGCTCAGTGACGCGGCCGCAGCGATCAACGAGATGACCGCGACCGTCGAGGAGGTCGCCCGCAACAGCCAGAGCACGGCAGATGTCGTGCGAGAAACCACGGAACAGGCCCAGAGTGGCCGCAACGTGGTCAGCGCATCGGTCACCTCGATCAACAAGCTCTCGAACGAGATCCAGAGCACCGCCGAGGTCATCACGGCGCTCAAGGGTGACAGCGACAATATCGGCGACATCCTGCAGGTCATCAACAACGTCGCCGACCAGACCAACCTGCTGGCTCTGAACGCCGCAATCGAGGCAGCGCGCGCAGGGGAAGACGGTCGTGGGTTCGCGGTGGTCGCCGAGGAAGTTCGCAACCTCGCCGTCCGCACGCAGGAGTCAATCACCGAGATTCAGCAGATGATCGAGGCGGTGCAGAAGCGTGCGGATCAGGCCGTAACGGCGATGGCCGCCAGCCAGACCCAGGCCCAGGATGGCGTGGATCAGGTCAACCAGGCGGGCACGTCGCTCGAACAGATTGTCGCCGCGGTCGAAAAGATCGAGGACATGACGCGGCAAATCGCGAGCGCAGCCGAAGAGCAGTCGGCTACCTCCAACGAGATCAACCGCAATATCCACTCGGTCAGCGAAGTCTCGGAGCACAACGCCACCAATGTCGTACAAATGGGTCAGGCTAGCGAGACCCTGGCCGGGTTGTCCGAGCAACTGCGCGAGATCGTCAACCGCTTCAAGGTCTGACGCCGATCAGGACGCGTGGGGGACATGGGGCCAGACGGTCTACCCCGCGCGCCCCCCGCTTTCGGGTCCGAAACACACCGGCGAGGCCCGCTCGTCGTTCGTCGCCTCCTCGGCGAGTTCGGCGTCGAGGAGTTCGGCGTCGAGGAGTTCCCGCAGGACCGCCGCATCGCTGTGCTCCTCGTTTCGGGTGGCCGTCAGCGGGGTCAGGCGGCTACGCCGGGCATACCCCAGCAATCAGGCCCATGCATCGTCGGGAGCGGCCGCCAGTTCCGCCCGATACCGGCGACAGAATTCGGGCCAGCACGCCACGTTGTGGCCAAACCAGCGGCGCAGATCCGCGGACGGGGCGAGCGACTTTTCCCAAGCATCCAGCGCGAGCGCCGATTTCTTCACCCCGCGGGGCCAGAGGCGGTCGACCAGCACACGGGCCCCACCCTCGGGATCGACCGGATCGTAGACGCGCCGGATCCGCACCCGCTCCATGCCGCGATTACCGGTCCACGTGGGTCTGCAGCCAGTATTCGAGCAGGGCTGCGTGCCAGAGCTTGGAGCCCTGGATGCGGGTGAAGTACTGGTCCGGGGCATCCAGCAGCCTGTCGATGTAGGCCGGCTGATAGAGGCCGCGCTCGCGCGAGGCGCGCGAGGTCAGGATGTCGCGCATGAACTCGAGGAAGTCCCCGCGCACGTATTTGAGTGCCGGCACCGGGAAGTAGCCCTTGGGCCGGTCCAGCACCGCGTCCGGCAGGCGCCCGCGGGCGATGCGGCGCAGCACGTCCTTGCCGCCGTCGCCCAGCTTCAGGTGCGGCGGCATCGCGGCGGCCGTCTCCACCAGTTCGTGATCCAGGAACGGGACCCGCGCCTCCAGGCCGAAGGCCATCGTCATGTTGTCCACGCGCTTGACCGGATCGTCCACGATCAGCGTGGTCACATCCAGCGCCAGCACCGCGTCGATGAAGGAATCCGCGCGGTCGGTCTCGAGTTCGGCAAACTGCTCGCGCAGCCAGTCGCCGGTCACGTCGTTCGCCGGCGGGTGGCGCAGCATCTCGGCCATCTCGGGGTGGTCGCGGTCGAAGTAGTGGCGGCGGAAACGTTCCACCCAGTCGCCGTGACGGTCCTCGGCCATCTGCGGGTACCAGAAGTAGCCGCCGAAGACCTCGTCCGCGCCCTGGCCGGACTGCACCACCTTCACATGCTGCGAGACCTGCTCGGACAGCAGGTAGAAGGCCACCGCGTCCTGGCCGAACATCGGCTCGGCCATCGCCCCGACCGCCTCCGGCAATCGGGCCAGCACCTGGTCGTTGGGGATCAGCGTGGCCTGATGGTCGGTGGCGTAGCGCTCGGCGACCGGATCGGAGTATTCAAACTCCGAGCCCTTCTCCTCCGGCTGGTCCTCGAAGCCGACGGTAAAGGTGCGCAGGTCCTGCGCCCCCTCCTCCATCGCCAGCGCGACCAGCAGGGAGGAGTCCAGCCCGCCGGAGAGCAGCACGCCGACCGGCACGTCGGCCACCTCCAGGCGCCTGCGCACGGCGCTGCGCAGACTGTGCTCGATACGCTCCTGCCATTCGGCGTCGGACACGGCCGCGTCCGGGCGGTGGGCATGCAGCGTCCAGTAGCGCTGCAGACGTTCCTGGCCGCGCGCATCGATGCTCAGGTAATGCCCCGGCTCCAGCTTGCGGATGCCACGCAGCACGGTGCGCGGCGCGGGCACCACCGCGTGCAGCGAGAACAGCATGTGCAGTGCCTCGGCATCCAGTTCGGTATCCACGTCGCCCGCCGCCAGCAGCGCCTGGGTGTTGGAGGCGAAGCGGATGCCGTCGCCCGTGCGCGCCAGGTACAGCGGCTTGATGCCCATGCGGTCGCGCGCCAGCAGCAGGCGCTGGGCGTGGCCGTCATACAGGGCAAAGGCGAACATGCCGTGCAGCCGGGCCACGATGCCCTCGCCCCACTCGGCATAGCCGCGCAGGATGACCTCGGTATCGCCGGTGGAGAAGAAACGATGGCCGCGGCCCTCCAGCTCGCTGCGCAGGGCGCGGAAGTTGTAGATCGCGCCGTTGAACACCAGCGCGAGCCCGGTCTCCGGGTCGAACATCGGCTGGTGCGCGCGCTGCGACAGATCCAGGATCGAAAGGCGCCGGTGCCCCAACGCGACCCGCCCGGAGGCCCACAGCCCGTCGGCATCGGGCCCACGCCGTTCCAGGCAGGGCAGCATGCGCGCCACGGCCTCGCCGCTGGCGCGCCGCTCACCCCAGACGAATTCTCCTGCGATCCCGCACATTGGTTCTTTCCTTGTGATTGGGTATTGCGCTCAGGCTTGCGGGCACGATCCGGCGCGGGCCGGCGCTTCGCGGGCAAGCCCGCTCCCACAAGCTTTGCCTGACTATGAAGGCTCGCCTCGGAAACCCTGTTCCAGTGCTGCCATCAGGGACTGGCTGGCCACGCCGGCGCGGTCACGATCGGCATGCGTAATGTAGAACGGCACCCGGTGGCGCGCCCCGGCCTCCAGATCCAATTCGACCAGGCGGCCGTCGGCAAGATCCCCCGCGATGCGATCCTCCGGCACCCAGGCGAACCCGATGCCCGAACGCAGGATCTCGCAGGCCGTGCCCATGTGCGAGACCGTCCAGCGCTGGTCCGCCTCGACCCAGCCGCCCTGGCCACCTCCCTGGTCGCCGGAATCGCGCACCACCACCTGGCGGTGTGCCTGCAGATCGCGCCGGGTCAGGGCCGCTTCCGCCTGGGCGAGGGGATGCGAGGGATGCGCGACGCAGACCATCGACAACTCGCCCAGACAGCTCCCGAGATAACCGGAAGGCAGTTCCGGCCCCAGCAGAATGTCCACGGCCGCTTCCCGGAGCATGTCCGGCCCCCCGCTCAGCACCACCTCGTGCAGCTGGATCCGGGTGGCCGGGTAGGCCTTCGAGAAGGTCTCCAGCGCCCGGATCACCGGCTCGCGCGGCAGCAGCTGATCCACTGCCAGCCGGATCTCGGATTCCACCCCTGCCGCCAGCGCGCCGGCCAGGTTCTCGATCTCCGCCGCCTCTTCGAGCAGATGCCCGGCCCGGCGCAAAAGCGCCTCGCCCGCCGGGGTGAGTACGGCCTTGCGGCCCTGCACCTCGAAGACATCCACCCCCAGCTGCTCTTCCAGCTTCTGCACCGCATGGTTGATGCTCGACGGACTCTTGTGCACCCGTTCGGCGGCACGCGCAAAGCCGCCGGCCTCCACCACCGCCTGCAGCATCCGCCACTGTTCAAGGGTGACACGCATCAATCGGCCCGCTCGGGCAGGCCCATGGGGCCGCGCCCTGTCAGTGTTCGTCGGGGCATCCGCAACCCGGGTTATGAGTGCGCGCATGCCATTCCTCGCGCAGGCGGGTATAGGCGGCGCCGGTCAGCAGTACCAGGTGTACGGTGGAGGGATAGATTCGGCCATCCAGGCGCAGGGTCTCGGTCAGTTCGGGGTGGCTGCCTTCGGGGATGTAGAAGAAATCCACGCCCTCGCGCAGCTGGTCCTTGCGTGCCTTGAACAGGCGAAAGGCCGTGCCCTTGGGCACCCCGTTCCAGTCGTCGATCTGGCGCAGGCTCAGCGTGGCATACCCGGCGTGAATGATCGGCTCGGGAACCGGACCGGCCGCGGAACCTTCCTGGCCGTGAAACCGTCCCGCGCTCCGGGGGTCTTCAACTGTATCGGTATCCATGCTGGCATTATGCACACACCGCCTTCGCGGCTCACCACGCAACCCCATTCAACCGGGACACGAAATGGAATTTCTGCAGGAATACGGACTCTTCCTCGCCAAGGCCGCCACGGCCGTAATCGCCGCGCTCATCGTGCTGAGTGCGTTCGCCGGCCTGCTCGCCCGCTCGCGCGAGCGACGGCCGGACCGCCTGCAGGTCAAGCGCCTGAACGACCGCTTCGAGCGCATGGAGAAAACCGTGCGCCGAGCCGTTGAACGCCGCCGTGGTCGGCTCGAGCGCCTGCGCGCCTGGAGCCGTCGCAAGCTGGGGCGAGCCCACGATGCCCCGTCGCAGGCGGAAGGATCGGGGAGCGCGGACATGACGCAATCTGGCGATGCGCCTCCGGACGACGGTTCGACGACCGAACGCCCCCGCGTGTACGTGCTGCGTTTCGACGGCGACATCCGCGCCTCCAGTGTCGAAAGCCTGCGCGAGGAAGTCACCGCGATCCTCACGATGGCGCGGCCGGACCAGGACCGGGCGATTGTCTGCCTGGAAAGTCCAGGGGGCCTGGTCCCCTCCTACGGGCTGGCCGCCGCCCAGCTGGCCCGCCTGCGCGAAGGGGGTCTGGACCTGACCGTGGCCGTGGACCGCGTGGCCGCCAGCGGCGGCTACATGATGGCGGCGGTCGGTCACCGCATCGTGGCCGCTCCCTTCGCGGTGCTGGGCTCGATCGGCGTGGTCGCGCAGATTCCCAATTTTCACCGCTGGCTGTCACGCAACGACATCGACGTCGAACTGCTGACCGCCGGCGAGTACAAGCGCACCCTGACCATGCTGGGCGAGAACACCGACGAGGGCCGCAAGAAGTTCCGCGAACAACTGGAAGAGGCGCATGAGCTGTTCAAGACCTTCCTGGCCCGCTACCGCCCGCAACTGGACCTGGACCAGGTCGCCACCGGGGAACACTGGTACGGCGAACAGGCCCGCGAGATGGGGCTGGCCGACGAACTGCGCACCAGCGATGACCTGCTGCTGGAACTGACCCGCGAGGCGGACGTATTCGAACTGACCTATCACCGTCCCCAGACGCTGGGCCGGCGCATCACCTTCGCGATGGAATCGGTCCTCGAGCGCGTACTGCGGAATCAGGGGCCCGAGACCCGCATGTAGCGTCCCGCGTCGCAAGGAACGTTTCGCTACGGCAAAGCGTCCACCCTCCACGAGGCAAAGCAACCAAGGAGCCACTCATGAACCGGAAAAACCGTCCCGTAACCCGACTGCTGCTGATCCTGCTGGCCGCCGTCAGCCTGCTGGCCCTCCCCC
Source organism: Thioalkalivibrio sp. ALE9 (assembly GCF_000377445.1). Classification (NCBI taxonomy): domain Bacteria; kingdom Pseudomonadati; phylum Pseudomonadota; class Gammaproteobacteria; order Chromatiales; family Ectothiorhodospiraceae; genus Thioalkalivibrio; species Thioalkalivibrio sp. ALE9. Next base: position 13,155 of record NZ_KB898138.1, on the reverse strand, counting down.
TCGTCGCCGGCGCGGATGACAACCTGCCGTGGGGTTCCGCCGAGAAGATGGATCGCCCCTACGAGCCCCGCAAGGTGGTCTATGACGTCTACACCAGCAGCCCGCGCGAGCTGGAAATGGTGCTGGATCGGGTGAGCATGCTGAACAATGTCTACGAGGCCGACCCGTTCGAATCGCACATCGTGATGGTGCTGCACGGGCAGGAAGTGCCTTACTTCACCCGCGACGAATTCGACGAGCACGAAGAACTGATGCGCCGCGCCCGGTCGCTGACACAGGCCGGCAATATCGAGTTCCGCATGTGCGAAGCCTCCGCCCGCCTGCGCGGGATCGAGCTCGAGGACATCCACGGCTTCGTGAACGTCGTGCCGATGGCCGACGCCGAGATCATCGAACTGCAGCATGAAGGCTACCTGCTGATGCAGTGACGCAGGCCTCGGCACCTGCCGCCCTCTGGCGGACGCCGGAGCCTTTTTTCCGGCCGCTCGAACATAGCCGGCGTCCGCCCGCCCCGGCAGACTGCCCCCCCGAATTCAGGCCCCGAACCGACCATCGTCGCGAGGGGCCCTGCAAAATCTGTATCGATCGTCTACCTTCCCCGCCTTGGGTTTTCCACGCAGGTGCAACCCGGGGCAACGCCCCACCGCTCTCCGGCCCGACCTGTTCGATTCTCCCCGAGACAAGGACCTCGTCATGAAAAAGACTCTGCTCACTGCCCTGCTGCCCCTGGCCCTGACCGCGACACCGGCGCTGGCCGTCGACGTCCCCGGCATGATCGCCAAGGCCAGCCCGCATTCGACCTCCGAGACCCTGGATCGGCTGGAGAACGCGCTCGCAGCCAACGACGTCGGCGTCGCCCTGCGCTGGGACCATGCGGCAAAGGCCGACGGTGTGGACATCGACCTCGGTCCTACCGAACTCCTGCTGTTCGGCAACCCGGCACTGGGCAGCCACATGTTCACCAGCCAGCAGACCGCGGGCATCGACCTGCCGATGAAGGCGCTGGCCTGGACCGATGACGACGGCCAGACCTGGCTGGCCTACAACGACCCGGAATGGATGGCCGAACGCCACGGAATCGACGACCGGGACGACATCCTGGACACCATGAGCAATGCGCTGGACAACCTGACCAACGCGGCCATCGCGGAGGACTGAGCCCTCCTCGGGGTCACATGCAACCAAGTGTCCCCGGCCGCTCGCAGCGGGCGGGTGATTCGCTATAGTGAGGCTTCCACCCGCACCGGGAGCCGACGTGGATCACCCGTCCCCTTCCAGCCAAACTACACCGCAAACCCGCGAGGCGCCCATCCTCGGCTGGCGCGAATGGGTCGGGCTCCCCGATCTCGGGATCCCCGCCATCAAGTGCAAGGTCGATACCGGCGCGCGCAGCTCTGCGCTCCACACCTTCCACATCGAGCCGTTCACCCGTGACGGTCACGAATGGGTACGCTTCGGCATTCACCCTCACCAGCACGACGCCACAACCGAGGTCTGGTGCGAGGCCCCGGTACTGGACATCCGCCGCGTCACCGACTCCGGCGGACACAGCGGCGATCGCTATTTCATCACCACCCGCGTGCAACTGGGCCCGCTGCTGTTGCCCGTTGAGCTTTCCCTGACCAGCCGCGATACCATGCTCTTTCGCATGTTGCTTGGCCGCGAGGCCATGCGGGGTCGCTTCCTGGTCGATCCCCAGGCCTCGTTCATTGCCAGCCATCGTCCGTCCACCCCGACAGCCCAGCAGGCGCCTGAATGAAACTCGGCATCCTCTCGCGTAACAGCAAGCTCTACTCCACCCGACGCCTGGTCGAGGCCGCCGACCAGCGGGGCCACGAGGTCCGTGTGGTGGACCCGCTGCGCTGCTACATGAACATCACCGCGCACAACCCGCAGATCCACTACAAGGGTGACATCCTCGACCAGTTCAACGCGGTCATCCCGCGCATCGGGGCGTCCATCACGTTCTACGGCACCGCCGTGCTGCGCCAGTTCGAGATGATGAACGTCTATCCGCTGAACGAGTCCGTCGGCATCTCGCGCTCGCGCGACAAGCTGCGCAGCCTGCAGCTCCTGTCGCGCCGCGGTATCGGCCTGCCGGTCACCGGGTTTGCACACTCGCCGGACGACATCGACGACCTGCTGGCCACCGTGGGCGGCGCGCCCTGCGTGATCAAGCTGCTGGAAGGCACCCAGGGCCTTGGGGTGGTACTGGCCGAGACCAAGCAGGCGGCCGAGAGTGTCATCCAGGCCTTCATGGGCCTGAAGCAGCACATCCTGGTGCAGGAATACATCAAGGAGGCCAAGGGCTCGGACATCCGCTGCTTCGTGATCGGCGACAAGGTCGTCGCCGCCATGAAGCGCCAGGCGAAGGAAGGCGAGTTCCGCTCCAACCTGCACCGTGGCGGCAGCGCCACGCTGTGCCGCATTACCCCGGAAGAACGCGCCACCGCCGTGCGCGCGGCCAAGGTGATGGGGCTGAACGTCTGCGGTGTGGACCTGCTGCGCTCCAACCACGGCGCAGTGGTCATGGAGGTCAACTCGTCGCCCGGCCTGGAAGGCATCGAGAACGCCTCCGGCAAGGACGTGGCGGGCATGATCATCGACTTCATCGAGAAGAACGCCAAGCCCAACCGGACCAAGACCAAGGGCCGCGGCTAATGGCGACTCCGCGGGCCGTTCGCAACGACCCGATCACGATCGGCGGCATCACCGTCCGCCCGGGCGAACGCCGCACGGTGGAGCTGGAACTGGGGGCGCTGTACACCCACACACCCACCAACATGCCGGTTCAGGTCCTGTGCGGCCGGCGCAAGGGGCCGGTGCTGTTCGTCAGTGCCGCCATCCACGGCGACGAGATCAACGGCGTCGAGATCATCCGCCGCCTGCTCAAGGTGCCCGCCCTGCGGCGCATGAAGGGCACCCTGATCGCCGTGCCCGTGGTGAACATGCACGGCTTCATCAACCAGAGCCGCTACCTGCCCGACCGGCGCGACCTGAATCGCTGTTTTCCGGGATCACAGAAGGGCTCGCTGGGCGCCCGGGTCGCGCGGCTGTTCATGCGCGAGATCGTCCAGCGCTGCACGCACGGAATCGACCTCCATACCGGCGCCATCCACCGGTCCAACCTGCCACAGATCCGCGCCAACCTGGACCATACGGAAACCCGCGAGCTCGCCCGCGCCTTCGGCGCACCGGTAATCCTCAACTCCGCGCTGCGCGACGGCTCCCTGCGCGAGGCGGCCGCGGAACGCCAGATCCCGATCCTGCTCTACGAGGCCGGCGAGGCCTTGCGCTTCGACGAGCTCTCCATCCGCGGCGGGGTACACGGCATCATCGAGGTCATGCGCCACCTGGAGATGCTCCCGGCCGTGCGCCGGCGCCCGCGCAAGGAGCCCATCATGGCCCGCACCAGCGGCTGGGTCCGGGCGCCGCAAAGCGGCATCCTGCGGACCTTCGTGCGCCAGGGCGATCGCGTCGTCCGCGACCAGACCCGGCTGGCCATCGTCTCCGACCCCTTCGGCGAGACCGAGACCGAGATCCTCGCCCCCGCCTCCGGCATCATCATCGGCGAACTCAACCTGCCGCTGATCAACGAGGGCGACGCCCTGTTCCACATCGCCCAGTTCAACCGCACCGACCTGGCCGTGGAACGCCTCGAAAGCTTCCAGGAAAACCTGGAGGCGAGCGACTATCCCTACGCCGATCCGCCCCCGCGCGAAGGCCCCTGAGCCCGCACACCCGCCGGAAGGTGGTGTCAGTGGCCGATGTCCTCGTGCCACAGTTCGGGGTGGTTCTCGATAAACGACCGCATCAGTTCGCGGCAGCCCGGGTCCTGCACCACATCCACCTGAATGCCGTGCCCGCGCAGCCAGTCCTCCTCACCGAGAAAGGACTCATTCTCGCCAATGATCACGTGCGGAATACCGTAGAGAACGATGGCCCCGCTGCACATCGCGCAGGGCGACAGCGTCGTGTAGAGCGTGCACTCGCGGTATACCTGCGCGGGCTGTCGCCCGGCGTTCTCCAGCGCATCCATCTCGGCATGCAGGATGGCACTGCCCTGCTGCACGCGCCGGTTGTGTCCGCGCCCGATCACCTCGCCCCGGTGCACCAGCACCGAACCAATCGGGATCCCCGCCTCACCGAGGCCTTCGCGCGCCTCGTCCAGCGCCATCTCCAGAAACGGATCCATCGTCGTCATCCACTCGCCTCCGAGGCCACTCGTCCCGTGTACGGTTCCACCGCCCGAAGCCCGACTGCATGCGCCCTCGCGGGGCAGGGGAACCCGCTTCCTTATGCTTCGTTACGACCCTCGACACCCGCCGCCAGCACCCGGTTGCGGCCGGCCTGCTTGGCCCGGTAAAGCGCACGGTCGGCCTGCTGTACTGCGGCGTCAAACTGCCCCCGCCTGGGCAGTTCCGCAACCCCGGCACTGAACGACAGGGAGCGGGTCTCGCCGGCGAGGACGATGGGTGTCCGCGCGAATCCCTCCCGGATATCGTCCAGCAGCGCACGGGCACTGGAACCGGACGTGGACGTCAGCAGGATCAGGAACTCCTCGCCGCCCCAGCGACACAGGAGATCCCGACCCTTGCAGTGTCGCTGCAGATGATCCGCGACGGACCGAATCACCACATCGCCCGCATCGTGGCCACAGGCATCGTTGATCTGCTTGAAGTGATCCAGATCGAGAAGAGCAACGGCCGCCGGGAAGGCCTCGTCCTCCATGGTCCGCGTGGCCTCTTCCAGCCCCCGCCGATTCAACAGGCCGGTCAGCGGATCATGGCGGGCATCCACGCTGAGCTGATCATGTGTATCCGTGATCGCCCGGTAGGACCGTACACGCATCCACTCGGCAAGGATCGCCATCAGGCATAGTGCCGCCAGCCCGACCAGGATCCTGGGCTTTTGCACGGGATCGTATTCGTACACGGCCGGGAACGGGCCGTACAGGCCCAGCGCCATCACCCCCATCAGCAGGGTGCACAGCGCGAACGCCCCTCGAACCGTGCTGAAACCGGCCATGACCATGATCATGACCACCGGGAACGCAAAAAAGACGCCGGACCCCTCGACGCCTCCCGACAATGTCAGGTAGAGCGCCAGCACGAATGCCTGGCCCGCGAAGAAGTAGCTGACTTCGCGCGCATGGGCCTGTGTCAGGCGGTTGTACAACAGAAGGCTCAAGCACAAAACGGCGTTCAGCAACAGGATTGCCGCCAGCCCGTTACGTGCCTCCAGGAGCGAGAGGATGCCGAACACCACCAGGATGAGCGATCCGGCGCTGGCGAACAGTGCAACCAGCAGCCCCCGCCGGCTGGCCTCGATCTCCTCCGGTGTCTGACCGAAATGCATGATGCCCCCCGTGCGAGCCCCGCAAGGCGTCCCTGACCGCGTCGGTGTGTCGCTTGTAGCGAGAGCCAGATTGATTCAGACGCGCACTCCGACCCTCGGCTCGCTCAAGAAGCCGCCCGAGTACTCGCTATGCGCGATCCGTCCCCCAAACCCGGCCAGCAGTACCTGTAAGACGGGACGGAGGGGCCGAATCATCCGGGGTCATCCGGGCCGATGCAACCGGTCAGACGTGGGCGCTGAAGTCGCCGCGGCGGGGCTGGCCGAGGAGGTAGAGGAAATCCGCCTCGCGCAGGTGCACGAGGGATTCGTGGTCGCCGGCCTCGAGATACACGTCGCGCTGCTCCAGCAGACTTTCGTCCACCAGGGTCTCCAGCCCGAAGGCCGGCCCAAGGGCGGGGATGGCGCCGCGTTCGCAGTCGGCAAACACGCGGGCCACCTCGTCCTCGGTGGCCAGGCCCACATGCTCGCCCAGCAGCCGGTGCAGGCGTCCCAGTTTCACGCGGCGCGTGGCCGGCACGATGGCCAGGCGGTACTGCCCGTCCTCCTCGACCAGCAGCACCGCCTTGGCCACGGCGTCCCCCGGCACATGGGCCGCTTCGGCCGTGCGGCTGGCCGAGTCGGAATGCGGATGGTGCACGACCTGGTAGGTCACCGCATGCTCGTCGAGAAAGTTGTTCAGGGTCCTGGAAATACTCATGGCGCGCCCTCCGGCAAGGCCTTAACCCGACTATAGACCCCACCGGCAACGCCGGCGGCTGCGCCCGACACCCGCGCCGGTACAATCGCACCCATGACCGCGTTCTCCGTCCTCGACCTGGCCCCGATCACCGCCAATGGCGACACCGGCCGGGCGCTGCACAACACCCTGGATCTGGCGCGCCACGCCGAGATGCTGGGCTTCCGGCGCTACTGGCTGGCAGAGCACCACAACATGCCCGGCATCGCGAGCGCCGCCACCGCCGTCGTGATCGGCCAGGTCGCGGCCGCCACCGAACAGATCCGGGTGGGTGCCGGCGGCATCATGCTGCCGAACCATGCACCCCTGGTGGTCGCCGAACAGTTCGGGACCCTGAACGCCCTGTACCCCGGCCGCATCGACCTGGGACTGGGCCGGGCACCCGGGACCGATCCGACCACGGCCCGCGCCCTGCGCCGTGCCCCGGACATCGACCCCGAGGAATTCCCCCGGGACGTCGCCGAGGTGCTCGGCTACCTGGACGATCCGCAGCCGGACCAGGTGATCCGCGCCATCCCCGGCGCCGGCCAGCAGGTGCCCGTCTGGATCCTGGGTTCCAGCCTGTTCGGCGCCCAGCTGGCGGCCCGCATGGGACTGCCCTACGCATTCGCCTCGCACTTCGCTCCCGGGCAACTGATGGACGCACTGGCGCTGTACCGGAATCAGTTCCGACCGTCCGCATGGCTGGACCGCCCCTACGCGATGCTCGGCTACAACGTGTACGCCGCCGACACCGACGACGCGGCCCGCACCCTGGCCAGCTCCATGGAACAGGCGTTCATCAGCCTGCGTCGCGGGCGCCCGGAACCGACCCAGCCCCCCGTCGAGGGCTACCGCGAGCGGCTCGACCGCGCCGAACGCGCGATCGTCGAGCAGACCATGGCCTGCTCCGCGATCGGCGCACCGGACACGGTGGAGACCGAGATCCGCCGGTTTCTCGAGCAGACCGGCGCTGACGAATTGATCGTCACCACCTCCACCTTCGATCACGCGGCGCGACGGCGCTCGCTGGAACTGACCGCGGCGGTACGCGACCGGCTCGCCGGGGACGCTCGCTGAGACGCGGTTCACCCGATTGGGACGAGTGCCCTATGCTTGGATCAGGGGCCGGCCAGGCCACGGGCATTCCGGACAAGGGGAACACATGCGGGTCAAGGTTCACGGCGTCACCATCGAATGCACCACCGGCGACATCGCCGCGCAACGCGACATGGATGCGGTGGTCAACGCCGCCAATGCCTGGCTGCGACCGGGCGGTGGTGTGGCCGGAGCCATCCACCGTGCCGCGGGCCCGGGGCTGGAGCGTGAATGCCAGCCGCTGGCGCCGATCGAACCGGGTCAGGCCGTTCTGACCGACGGCCACAACCTGCCCAACCGCTTCGTGATCCACTGCCTCGGGCCGGTCTACGGGCATGACGAGCCGGCCAGCCGACTGCTGGCCGACTGCTACCGCAATGCCCTGCTCCGGGCGGAAGAGGCCGGGGTCTACGGCATCGCCTTTCCGGCCTTGTCCACCGGGGCGTTCGGCTATCCCGTCGAGGAGGCCGCCCGGATCGCTCTGCAGACGGTCATTGGCGCCACCCCGCGTCTGGACGCCGTCGGCCACATCCGCTTCGTCCTGCACACCGAGGCCGATCGCGAGATCCACGCGCAGATCCTGGAAGAGCTGACGGCATGACCGGCGCCGGGCACGCAACCGCCCCGTACACCCCTGGCCTGGCGCTGTTCACGGACCTCTACGAACTCACCATGCTTCAGGCCTACTACGAGGAGAACCTGCACGAACCCGCAGTCTTCAGCCTGTTCGTGCGCCGCCTGCCGCAGCGCCGCAACTATCTGCTGGCCTGCGGGCTGGACACCGTCCTGCAACAGCTCGAAGACCTGCGCTTCGAATTGTCGGATCTCGACTATCTGGCCGGCCTCGACCGCTTCTCCGACCGGTTCCTGCGCTGGCTGGAGGCCTTCCGTTTCACCGGGTCGGTCCGCGCCGTGCCCGAGGGCACCCCGGTGTTCGCCAACGAACCGATCCTGGAGGTCACCGCGCCGCTCCCCGAGGCCCAGCTGATCGAGACCCTGGTGATGAACCAGATCCACCTGCAGACGGTACAGGCGAGCAAGGCCGCCCGCCTGGTGACCGCGGCCGGGGAGCGGCAGGTCGTGGACTTCGGCGCCCGCCGCATGCACGGGCTGGACGCCGCCCTGAAGGGCGCGCGCGCCTTCCATATCGCCGGCGTCGCCAGCACGTCCAATGTCCTGGCGGGCAAGCGCTACGGTGTGCCGGTGAGCGGCACCATGGCCCACAGCTACATCCAGGCGCACGAGGACGAAGCCGAGGCCTTCGCCGCCTTTGCCCGCCTCTATCCGGACACGGTGCTGCTGGTGGACACCTACGACACCCTCGAAGGCGTGCGCCGGGTCATCCAGCTCGGCCATGAACGGGGCGAGGCCTTCCGCGTTCGGGCCATCCGCCTGGACTCCGGTGATCTCGGAACACTGGCCCGCCAAGCCCGGGCGATGCTGGACGACGCCGGACTGCAGCAGGTCGGGATCTTCGCCAGCGGCGGCCTCGACGAACACGCGATCGCCGAGTTGCTGGCACGGGACACACCCATCGACGCCTTCGGCGTCGGCACCAGCATGGGCATCTCCACCGACGTGCCGGACCTGGATATCGCCTACAAGCTGGCCGAGTACGCCGGAGAAGGCCGCCTCAAGCTCTCCAGCGGCAAACCCATCCTGCCGGGCGCCAAGCAGATCTTCCGACGCCAGGAAGGCGGCCGGTTCGCGGGCGACATCATTGCCCGCCACAACGAAAGCCAGCCCGGGGAACCGTTACTGCGGCCGGTGATGCACGGGGGTCAGCGCCTGCCCGCGCATCCGCGCGATCTGGACACGCTGCGCGACCACGCGCGGGAACAGCGGGCGCAACTGCCCCCCGCGATCCGCGCCATCGAGCCCGCGGAGACACCCTACCCCGTGTCCGTCAGCCCGGCGCTACAGGCACACCAGAATGCGGTCACCCGCGCCATACGCGCCCGGCACGCCACATCCGGCCAGCGGAAACACCAAGGGGGAGTCCCATGACAGACGATCCGCGCCACCAGCTTCAGACCGGGGATGCCCTGCTGGTCGTCGACGTGCAGAACGATTTCTGCCCCGGCGGGGCCCTGGCCATCGATCACGGCGACACCGTCATCCCGGTGCTCAACCGCTGGCTTGAGGCCGCGGACGCGCTGGGACTGCCGGTCTATGCCTCCCGCGACTGGCACCCGGCCGGCCACCCGAGCTTCCGGGAACAGGGCGGCCCCTGGCCTCCACACTGTCTGCAGGACTCGCCCGGGGCCCGGTTCCATGCGGACCTCGGGCTGCCTGCCGGCGTTATCAAGGTCACGAAGGGAACGCGCTTCGACCACGACCAGTACTCCGCGTTCGACCAGACCGGCCTGGCCGAAGAACTGCGGAAACGGGGCGTGACGCGGATCTGGCTGGGCGGGCTGGCCCTCGACGTCTGCGTGGCGGCAACAGCCGTGGACGCGCGCAACAACGGCTTTGACGTCCACCTGATCCCGCATGCCGCGCTGCCCGTTACGCCGGAGGGCGGCGCGGAGGCCCGAAAAAAGATGAAAGCCGCCGGCGTGGAGATCGCGGCGTATGCCTGAACCGAACAAGATGCCGGTCCAGCTGATCACCGTGGACGAGGTGGTCCGGGCGGCCGACGACCTGGCACACCAGGTCCTGGACAGCGGCTTCCAGCCGGACTGCATCGTGGCGATTGCCCGCGGCGGCTTCATGCCGGCGCGTTTTCTCTGCGACTTCCTCCGCGTGCACAAGCTGCTGAGCCTGAAGGTGGAACACTACACCTCGGGGGCCCGCGAGAAACAGCAGGCAGCGGTCACCATCCCGCTCGCCGGCGACGTGCGCGGCGAACGGGTCCTGCTGGTGGACGACGTCAACGACTCCGGGGACACCCTGGCGACCGCCCGCCCGCACCTGGAGGGCTTCCAGCCCGCCGCGGTACGTACCGCGGTGCTGCACGAAAAGGCCGGAACGTCCTGTCGCGCCGATTTCCACAGCCAGGCGGTACAGGAGTGGCGCTGGATCCTCTATCCCTGGGCGGTCATCGAGGATGTCGGCCAGTTTGCCCGCGAGATGGACCCGGCCCCGAACAGCCCCGCCGACCTGCACGCCCGCCTGCAGCAGGACTACGGCCTCGCGCTGAGCACCGCCGAGCTGGATCGCGTGATCCGCTACAACCGGCTCGACTACTGAGTGCGCGCGCGAACGGGGCCGCAGCTCCGCCCATCCCCTCGTCATTGCGAGGCCCCCGCAGGGGCCACGGCAATCGTTTGGAGAGGCCCCCGGATCCACCCGGCCACCGGGGCCAGCACGGAGATCGCCACGGCGCCGCGCGCCTCGCGATGACAGTGGGGTTCCTGCGCCGTGGCGCGCCCCGCAGCACAAGCCGCCGCCACCGAGTGCCCTTTCAGCACCTCGGGCTTGGCATCCCACGCCGCGCGAAGGATCATACGCCCTGGCGTCCGCGCGGACGGACCCCCTGATCGCAACCCATCCAGCATCGAGACCGCCCATGTCGTATCTCAAGGATTTCCCCAGCCCGGAAGGCTACTTCGGCGAATTCGGCGGCGCGTTCCTGCCACCGGAACTGGAACCGCATTTCGCCGAGATCAATCACGCCTACCGCACCCTGGCGCGCTCGGGCGACTTCCTGAACGAGCTGCGCTACATCCGCAAGCACTATCAGGGTCGCCCGACGCCGGTGTACTACGCCCACAACCTGAGCCGCTCGGTAGGTGCGCATATCTACCTCAAGCGTGAGGATCTGAATCACTCCGGCGCGCACAAGCTGAACCACTGCATGGGCGAGGCGCTGCTCGCCAAGCACATGGGCAAGAAGAAGCTGATCGCCGAGACCGGCGCCGGACAGCACGGCGTGGCCCTGGCCACCGCGGCGGCCTACTTCGGCATGGAGTGCGAGATTCACATGGGCGAGATCGACATCGCCAAGGAGGCCCCCAACGTCACCCGCATGAAGCTGATGGGGGCCCAGGTGGTGCCCGTCTCCTTCGGCGGCCGCTCGCTGAAGGAGGCCGTGGATTCGGCCTTCCAGTCCTACCTGTCGCAGGCGGACGAGGCCCTGTTCGCGATCGGTTCCGTGGTCGGGCCGCACCCGTTCCCGCTGATGGTGCGCAATTTCCAGTCGGTGGTGGGCATCGAGGCGCGCGAACAGTACCTGGAGATGAGCGGTGGCGAGCTTCCGGACCACGTGGTCGCCTGCGTCGGCGGCGGTTCCAACGCCATGGGCATGTTCGCCGGCTTCATCGAGGACGAACAGGTGCAGCTGAACGGCGTGGAACCGCTGGGGCGCGGCACCAAGCTCGGCGAGCACTCCGCCACCATGACCTATGGCAAGCCGGGCATGATCCACGGCTTCAAGTGCATGCTGCTGGCCGACGAGGAAGGCAACCCGGCGCCGGTGCACTCGATCGCCTCCGGGCTGGACTATCCCGGCGTCGGCCCGGAACACTCCTACCTGAAGACCACCGAACGCGTCGCCTACCACGCAATCAACGACGACGAGACCCTGGACGCCTTCTACCAGCTATCGCGGACCGAAGGGATCATCCCGGCGCTGGAAAGCGCGCATGCCGTCGCCTGGGCCATGAAACACGGACGCGAGAACCCGGGCACGACCATCCTGGCCAACCTCTCCGGACGCGGCGACAAGGACATCGACTACGTCGCCCGCGAATTCGGCCACGGATAGCCCCTGCCACGCGGGGAACAGACTACCCGGGCGGGCACGCCCCGCCCCGGCCCGCCGGAACTTCACACCCGGTCCGGGCGGTCTCAGCCTTGCAGGCATGCGCAAAAGGGAGGGCACGCGAATGGCGGGCGGATGGGCAAAGGACGGAGCGGAGCAGGAGCAGATCGACCACACGGTGGAGGATGCCCTGCAGCGCGTGCGCAGCGAACTCCCGGCCGGTGAAAGCCTGCTCGAATGCGAGGAATGCGGCGCGCGGATTCCCGAGGGACGGCGCCAGGCCCTGCCGGGCGTGCGCCTGTGCATCACCTGCCAGGAGGCGCAGGACGCCGAGCACCACGCGACCAGCCCCTACAACCGCCGCGCCTCCAAGGACAGCCAGCTGCGCTGAGGCCCCTAGGTGTGATCTCTCAATAGGTTGTCCACGGGACGACTCCGAAGGATGCTGAGTTTGCGGACTTAGCCATTCCCCAGGAGGACGCCCCGTGAACCTTCATCAAAATGCCTTAATGGGTCCCCGCAGTCGAGAGCGGATGGCTCGTCTGGTCGTGGATCACGGCCTGAGCCTTCGTGCAGCGGCCCGCGCCTTTGACGTGGATCCGAAGACCGTGCAGCGCTGGGTCCAGCGGTTCCAGGAGGCGGGCCGTTCGGGTCTTGTGGACCGTTCGTCCCGGCCGCGGCGCCAGCCGCGGCGAACCCCGCGACGGATCCAGCGGCAGGTGGTCGCCTTGCGGCGCCAGCGCTGGACCATGGATCGCATCGCGACCTTCACAAGGATCTCGAGGGCCAGCGTCAGCCGCATCCTGCGGCGCGAGGGCCTGAACCGCCTGAGCGCACTGGAGCCGGCCGAGCCACCCCGGCGCTACGAACACGAACACCCCGGCGATCTGCTCCACCTCGACATCAAGAAGCTGGCGCGCTTCCGTCACCCGGGCCACCGCGTGACCGGCGTCCGCGCCAAGGACTCCATCGGAGCGGGCTACGAGTACGTGCATGTGGCCATCGACGACCGCTCGCGCATCGCCTACAGCGAGATCCATCCCGCCGAGCGGGCCCAGGATGCGATCGCGCACCTGGAGGCGGCCGTGCGCTACTACGCCACCCTGGGGATCACCATCCGACGGGTCCTGACCGACAACGGACCCTGCTACCACGCCCGGGCGTTCAGCCAGGCCTGCCGCCGACTGGGCATCCGCCATCGCCGCACCCGGCCCTACACGCCGCGAACCAATGGCAAGGCCGAGCGCTTTATCCAGACCGCCCTGCGCGAGTGGGCCTA
>NZ_KB898137.1:0-57767 GCF_000377445.1 Thioalkalivibrio sp. ALE9 | reverse complement strand
CAGGCCCCTTTGCTCGAATCTGGCGGAGAGGGAGGGATTCGAACCCTCGATACGGGGTTACCGTATACACACTTTCCAGGCGTGCGCCTTCGACCGCTCGGCCACCTCTCCGTTTTCCGCAACCGCTGGACAGCTACAGAGCGCGGAATCCTAAACCAGGCGCGGCAGCGGCGCAATGGAGGGCCGGTGGAAAACGCTTGCGGATCAGGACCCGCCCTTGCCTGGCAACCCCGGGAAGGCATGCACGTTGCCACCCACCGCGCCCGCGTCGTGGATGCGCGGGGTCCCCACGGCGGTGACCTCGTCGATGCGAATCAGGGCATGCATCGGCACGTGGAAGCGCTCCACTCCCTCGAACTCGGTACGCAGGCGTTCCTCCGAGGGATCCACCACGACCTGCGAGCGCTCCCCGAACAGCAGACCCTCGATGGTCACGAACCCGTAGAGTTCGTCCTGATAGACATCGCGGGCAAATAACTCGTAGGTCTTGCCATTGTTCAGAAAGCTGATCCGGTAACGTATGTTCTTGTCCATGATCTTAAGGAGACGCTGATTGAATCGCACGTCCGCGCTCGAGTCGCTTTTGCGTGCGAACAAGGCGCGGTGAGTGAAGTGTAGCCGAGCTACATAAGCGAGCCGCAACGCCGGGCGCACGCAAAAGCGGCCGAGCCCCTGCTTTCAATGGCTTGTGGGGTTGGTGCCCCCTGTTCCCCGATCCTGCGTTGCGCCGCTTGCGGGTAGAACCACTACCCGCTGCACGACGCGCCTTGTCTCGGAAAACAGGGGGCGCCAACGCGGACGTGCGATTCAATCAGCGTCTCCTTAATCATGGGGGAGCAACCGCAGATTGCAACGGGTTGGCGTTGGTCCGGACGGGCAGAGCCGGTATGATTCCCGGCGTCATCCGCATGGGCCCCGGCACGCCAACGATGAATTCCTCCCAGGAGCTGCTCGATCACTTGAGCCGCAACAGTTCGCCATACCAGGATCCGCTCACGCGGATTCGCTGGGATGCGCTGTCGCCGGAGGACTTCTGGATCCCGGAAGAGGCCGTCTCGCTATTCGGTACGCCGGAATACTCGGCGTTGTCCGCCGAGCAGAAACGCCGCCTGTCGCAGTACGAGTTCCTTTACTTCATCAGCGGGGCACTGTGGCTGGAGGGCCTGTTCATGGAGCGCATCTCGCGCATCTCCATGCACTCGACCGGCCGGCTGGACCGACTGAACTACCGCCTGCACGAGCTGCGCGAAGAGGCCGGGCACAGCCTGATGTTCATCGAGTTCATGCGGCGCAGCGGCCTGGAGCTGCCGGAGAAGCGCTTCCCGAAGCCGCGTCTCGCCACCCTGGTCGGACGCTTCGCCCCGTTCGAGTCCTCGATCTTCTGGATCGCGGTGATGATCGGCGAGGAAGTGCCGGATCGGATGAACCGGCTGATCCACCAGCGCCGCGACCAGATAAGCCCCACGGTGCATGACGTCGTCACCACCCACATGATCGACGAGGCCCGCCACATGGCGCATGCCCGCGACACGCTGGAAAGCTACCTGGACTCCCTGCCCGCCTGGCAGAAGACCACCTACCGGCCGCTGATGCGCCGGGTATTCCGTCAGTTCGTGCACGCCTTCTACTACCCGACGGCGGATATCTACCAGCTCGCGGGCCTGCCCGCGGGTCCGGACTACCGCCGATTGGCACGCGACAATCCGCGCCGGGCCGCCTTCATCGACACCTGTGTCGACCCCGCGCTGCAGATCCTGCGCGCTCAGGGGCTGGTCCTGAACTGGCGATAGGGAAACATTCCGGCCAGGACCAGCACCCGGACCCGGCGCCGCCGCGTCCCGCGCGGCCACGCCGCTTGATTGGGTATCATCCAGTCCATGGCCCCGCACCTTCAGCTCCGACCTCCAAGCACGACCTGGCGTCAGATCGAGCTCGGCATCTTCATCGTGCTGCTGGTGATGATTGGTCTGCGGGTCTGGTTCCAGCCACCCTCCGCACTGGAGCAGCTCACCTTTCGCGAGGAGTTGCAGGTCGTTCTGGTGGACACCCCACTGGGCCGTTCGGAACTTGCAGTGGCCAACGGCCACGACCAGCTGGACCTCGACCTGCTGCACGGCTTTGCGCAGGAGCTGGGCACGCGCATCCGGGTCACCCGCGTGGACACGGCGGCCGAGGCTCACCAGCGGCTGCGCGAACAGCGCGTGGATCTCGCCGCCGGGTTGCTGGTCGATCCCAACGACCCCGCGGTCAAACCAGGGCCGGAGATCCTTGCGATCCAGCAACTCCTCGCCTTCTGGCGTGACAACGAATCGAACTCGGCCCTGTCCGCCCTCAACGATCTCCCCGCCGGAACCCGCCTGGGGTTCACCGCGCAATCTCCGTTGCCGGAACGCCTGCAGAACCACCTGGCCCACGTCGAGGCGGCAAGACAAAGGAGCTCAGGCATGGCGGAGGGGCCGGAATCCGGCGATCCGGAAGAGAATCCCTTGGAGATCCTGGGCGACGAGCCCCGTGACCCTCCGATTGAACTGGTACCGCTGGGAACTGCCGAGGCGCTGCGCCAGGCACTAGCCGCAGGCGAGATCGACTATGCCCTGATGAACTCGCTGGAGTTCGGGCGGCTGCGGCGCCTGCATCCGGAGCTGCGCACCGCGTACGAGTTCGAGCGCGGTGCGACCGTCACCTGGCTGTTCCCGTCCGGGTTCGACCACAGCCTGATCGAAGCGGCGGAACGCTATATCGAGCGCCTGCGCGAGAGCCGCGAACTGGAGCTGATGACCGACCGTTACCTGGGCCACCTGGAGACCCACGACCTGGTGGACGCCCTGACCTTCGCCCGCCGAGTGGAGGACCGCCTGGATCGCTTTCGCGACCTGTTCGAGAGCGCCGGCGAGCAATACGGCCTGGATTGGCGCTTCATCGCGGCGGTGGCCTATCAGGAGTCACACTGGAATGCCAACGCCGTGTCGCCCACCGGCGTGCGCGGGCTGATGATGCTGACCCAGAACACCGCTGCGGGTCTCGGCATCGACGACCGCACCGATCCCGCATCGAGCGTGGACGGTGGCACGCGATACCTGCTGGATCTGCGCGAACGACTCCCGGAGCGAATCCCGGAACCGGACCGCACCTGGATGACCCTGGCGGCCTACAACGTCGGCCTCGGTCACCTGCACGACGCCCGTCGCCTGGCGGATGCGCATGGCGACGATCCGGATCGCTGGCTGGACGTGATGCAGTGGCTCCCGCGCCTGGCCGACCCCGAATGGTACGAGCGCACCCGCTATGGCTACGCCCGTGGCTGGGAGCCGGTCGTCTACGTGCAGAACATCCGCAGCTACTACGACAAGCTGATCCAGCGCTTCCCCGAAAGCGGCGACCACAGACCGCCGCCCCCCGAGCCGTATCGCCGGGTCCCGGTGTCGCTCTAGGTGTGGAGTCTCACAAGGATGTCCACGGGACGACCGGACTGCATTCAGCACCGGCGGATCAATATCGAGCCCTCGTGCGTCTCTCCCCGAACACCCTCCGGAAAGGCCTGCATGACCCGTTCTCTCGCCGTTGTTCTGCTCTCTCTGGTAGCGCTTCTGGGGACGCCGCTTATCGCCCTGGCCCAGGATGCCGGGGATCCAACCGGCGCTGCGAACGCAGCCGCCATCATCGAGGCCGGCGGCGCCGAAGTGCCGGTGGAGCGCTATCGCGCCGACGGCGACGCCGTGCTGCTGTGGTTCCCGTCCGAGCACGGGTTGCGCGACGGCCACCGCACCCAGGCCCTGGCCCTGCAGGCCATCGGCATCGAGGTCTGGCTGGTGGACCCCTTCAGCGGCCACTTCCTGCCGGAGGCGGCCTCCAGCTTCGATGACATGCCCACCACGACCGTCGCGGACCTGATCGAGTCGGCTCACGCCGATACCGGTCGAGCCGTCTTCGCGTTCGGCCACGACCGCGCCCTGCCCTGGCTGCTCACCGGGCTTTACCAGTGGCAGCTCGCCCACCCGGATGCGGACCACCTGGCCGGCCTGCTGATGGCCAGCCCCTACCTGCACACCGGCGTGGACACCGAAGGTACCGAGCTGCAGGCCATCGTCGGACTGACCAACCTCCCTGTGTACATTCTGCAACCGGCGCAATCCCCACAGCGCCAGCAGCTCGGCCGCATCCGCGCGGGTCTCTCGGAGGGCGGCAGTGCTGTGGGCGCCCGCCTGCTTCCCGGGATCCGCGACCGGTTCTTCTTCCGCCCCGATGCCACGGCCGGCGAGCAACTCGCGAGCGAGCACTTCCACCGCGAGATCGCCTTCGGCATGGAGATGCTCTCGCGCCTGCCCCGCCAGCGGACGCCGGCCGTGGCCGAGGCGGACACCGACCTGGCCGTGCGCACCCCCACCGGCAGCGACGCGCAACTGAACACCCTGGACGAACCCGTGGCTGCCCCGCCGCTGGAACGGCCCGACCTTGCCGGCGACACCCGGCGTCTGGAGGACTATCGCGGCGAGGTCGTGCTGGTGAACTTCTGGGCAAGCTGGTGCCCGCCCTGCGTGCACGAGATGCCATCCATGCAGTTGCTGGAGGATGAACTGCGCGCGGAAGGCTTTCGCATCCTCGCGGTGAATCTCGGCGAGGACGAGGCCACCATCCGCCGCTTCATCGAGGACGAAGTGCAAACGGACTTCACCATCCTCCTCGACCCGGACCAGGCCTCCCTGAATGACTGGCGCGCGATGGCCTACCCCACCAGCTACGTCATCGACCGCGAGGGCCAGCTGCGCTACTACCTGTTCGGCGCGATCGAATGGACCGAACCCGGCGTCATCGACCAGATCCGCGAACTCCTCGACGAACAGGCGCAAGGGTAACGCCGCCGCCCGAAATACCCGCCACACGTGGGCCCTTGCGCGTGCTCGGCAATATTCGGGACTACGCTTGAGGAATGGCGGATGCCGAGGAGAATCCGATGGAAAAGCCCCAACCCGCATCGCCCCGTGTATGCGGCCTGCTCGCGAGCCTGGCACTGCTGGTGGCCTCGCCCACCTTCGCGGAGGTGGAGGTGGGCATCACCGCCGACATGGCCGAGTTCGAGGTGCGCCACGGCGACGAGCGCGTGACGGTCACCCGCGACCAGGACACCTTCGCCACGATCGACCTGGACTACGCGCAAATCGCGCGCCCCTGTCCGCCCTTCTGCATCCAGCCGATGAGCCTGGGTCGCGGGGTCGAGACGCTGGGTGAACTGGAGTTCATCGATTACCTGCGCCAGACCACCGAGCGCGACGACCTGCTGATCATCGATTCACGCACCCCACGCGAATATCGCCGCGGCACCATCCCCGGGGCCATCAACATCCCCTGGGATCGCCTGCACTTCGCCTCCGGGGCCGACCCGGACGACGTACGCAATGTGCTCAGCGACCGGTTCGACGTGGTGTTCGACGGCGACTTCTACGACTTCAGCCACGCCAAGACCCTGGTGCTGTTCTGCAACGGCCCCTGGTGCGGGCAGTCCCCCACCAACATCCGCACGCTGACCAACCTCGGCTACCCGGCCGAACGCATCAAGTGGTACCGCGGCGGCATGCAGATGTGGCACGCCTTCGGCCTGACCACGGTGGAAGGCTCCACCGACGAATAACGCACGACCGTCCGGCCGGCTATTCGGGCTCGGTCATGAGGGTACGGACGCGGTTGATGACGTCGGGGTCGTCCCATTTGATGGCGCTGTTGACGGAATAGCGCACGCGGCCGTCACGGCCGAGGATGAAGGAGCTGGGGAAGGCGAATACGCGCCAGTCGGCGGCGACCCGGCCATCGAAATCCATCAGCACCGGGAAATCCACCTGGACCTCGTCCATGAAGGCGGAGATGTGCTCGGCGCTCTCCTGGTAGTTGACCGAAACGATGGCAAAACCCTTGCCCAGGGTCTCGGCCATGCGGTTCATCGACGGGATCTCGTGGACGCAGGGCGGGCACCAGCTGGCCCAGAAGTTCAGCAGGACCACCTGCCCTGCGTAATCGGACAGCAACTGCTCATCGCCCAGGTGATCGGTGAGCGTGAAGTCGTCGACTGGTGGCGGGTGATCGCGCGCTACCAGCCCCCGGCCGGCCTCGACGTCGCGCGCGAGCTCCGGCATCGGCGCCACCGCCAGCGGGCGCGGGACACTCGCCAGCAGCCGGCCCGCCTGCAGCAACTGCGCGGGCAGACGGGCCGCCATGGCCCTTTCCTCCGGTTCGGGGTCGGAACGGCGCAGGTAGTAGAAGTCGCGCACCCCCGGGATCATCTGCACGAACACCGCGCTGCCACCCCGGCGCAGGTCGGTCAGGATCTCGTCCAGGTGCCAGCGGTAGACGCCCTGGGTCGGCTGCAGCAGAAACACGGGGAGGCTGGTGGCCCGCACGACATCCACAAACTCCGCGGGCGCCCCGGCGACCGGCGTGTCCACCATCAGGTTGGGGAAGGCCAGGGCCGCCCCGAGCACGTAAGCCGAGTCGGGCCCGTCTTCCTGCCACTTGCGCAGGCCGCGCAGCGCGGTGATGGCCGGGCGACCGGAGGCCACCAGCATGACCTCCTTGCCCGTCTCTTCATGCGCGGCGCGCAGCAACGCGGCCACGCTGACACCATCCAGGCTGCGCATGCTCTCGTTGGTGCGGGGGAGGAAATGGGCATCCAGCAGGTCCACCTGCCAGACCTCAATGCCCAGGGCCGCCAGCTCGCGGCCGAACTCGGCATGGTTGGCGTGTGCGCCCGCCTGCGGCAGCAGCCAGAGGTAGAGGCGCTCACCCTCGGCCGGGTAGACGGTCACGTCCAGCTCCACGCCGGCGGGATCCGTCACGGTCATCGAACGCGGCTCCGCGACGTCGGCCAGCACCGGCGCAGCCAGAATCAGGCACAGCAGCAGGCCAAGACGTGGCAGAACGCTCATCGACAAGGGACGCACGGATCAGGTAGACGGAAGGCGACTATAGCGCCCTGTCGGGCGGGCGGAAACATCGCCGGCCCATCCAGCAAACGGGATCAGCGCGGGTGAATGTGCCGGTAGGTACGCAGGCGGCGGGTCTTCTCCACCATCCGCCACAGGGAACGGCTGTTGTTGTAGCGCGAGACATGCTGCAGCGGGACCCACAGGATGTCGTGCGACTCGTGGCTGCCGGGCACCGGCAGGCGGTCATCGATCTCCAGCAGGAAGCGCACGTCGATGTGCTCGTGCATCGGGAAATGCGGGCTGGCGGGGATGGTGTGGATATCCAGGTCGAAGATGTCTTCCTCGACGAGCCGGATATGCTCGGGGGACAAGCCGGTTTCCTCGTGTGTCTCGCGCAGCGCCACCTGCAGGATATCCGCCTGACCATCGGCATGCCCGCCTGGCTGGAACCAGCGATGGTGCTTGCCGTGCAGCAGCAACAGGGCCTGCTCGCGATCCGGACTGACCACCCAGGCCGAGCCGGTCACGTGGGCCGGCGTCAGGTCGCAATTGAAGCAGTCCGGGTGGTCGTTGACGAAATCCAGCGCGCGGCGGACGAAGCCGGCCTCCTCGATGAAGGTCGTCTGGTGACGGGCGAGCAGGTCCAGCAGCTGCGCGCGATGCATCTCAGGTACCGGCGGGGTTGTGCAGCGCGTGGATCGCCGCGCGCGCCGCCTCGTCCACGTCGCCCTCGCGGCCGGCCAGGGTCAGACGCCCGAAGGCGCCCACCGCGCGCACATCGATCAGCGACACATTGGCCGCCTTCAACGCCTGATTCGCGGCATAGATGATGTAGCCGGCCGGCTCCGCCTCGAGGATGAACATGCTCTGATCCGGCAGGATCATGTTCCCGCGGCGGTTCTGGCGGTTGATCAGCACGGTGTGATCCGGGGTCATCCCGCGGATGGTCTCCTGCCAGGGGATGCGGCAGGGCTGACGATCCTCCTGGCTGGCGCCCAGGCGCGAGAGCAGCACGCGACCGGCCTCCTGCACCTCGCTCTGGTCGCGGTGGTGGATCACCATGGAACCGAACTCGCGCTCCACGACCTGCTGCGCGAGGTGCACGTTGGTCGCCTTCAGCGCCACGTCGGTCAGACGGTGCACCGCCATCCCCGGCGAAACCTCCACCCACAGGCAGGAGTCCCCCGGTACGGGCAGAAAGCCCTGGGAGACCGTAGCCATGTATTCCGCCAGCTGCGGCTGGAGGGAATCCATGTAGACGTAGGTACGCAGCTGGATCATCGATTCGCTCTGGGCCGGGGCCTGGGCCCCATGGGTCCCGCGCGTCGCGGCCCGAACCCGCGCGGGGCGTCCGCGCACAGGTTACGCAAGCCGCCTGCTACCGCCGGCCTGCGTGAGTACACGGGAGAATTGAGGGGCGTATTGTGAACGCAGCGGGCCTCAAGCTCAATCTCCGGGCCGCATCGGAGCCCCTGCAACGCGCCGACACAACCCCCGTATGGCCTCGTATAATGCTACGCCAGCCCAGCCGCCACAGGGATTGTCATGACAAAGCAGGACGCGGAACACCTCCTGGCCCGCGTGGAAGATGCCGACCTCGACCTGGCCGAGACCCTGCGCGAACTCGTCGACTGGCTGCGCCCGGAAGATCCCCGCAATGTGGCCCCGGTTATCGGCCGGATCGAACAACTGACCCTGGCGCTCGCGGACCACCCGGGCCTGCAGGAACGGCTGCGTCAGCGACTGGAGGACGGGCTGGAGGACGCCCGGCACCTGACGCTGTACACCGGGATCGGCCTGTTCTCGCGCAAGGGGTTCTTCCGCGAGGCGGCGGAGCTGATCTACGAGCGCATCAACCCGCGCCCGATGGATCGCCAGGATCTGAAAGATGTGCTGTTTCACGTCTTTCATCAGACCGACGATGCGGTCTGGGTCGCTGCCCTTCCGGACGATGCCTGGTGGCGCCTGCTGGAGGCACTGGGCTGCCTGTCCGGCGAGCATCCCGGGGTCCTGCACCGGGCCCGCGAGGAGATCCTCTACGCCCTGGAGATGCTGTCCATCTGGGTGGCGGCCGAGGAACTGGAACCGGAACTCCTGCGCCTGGACCCGTCGATCGCGGAGCGCAACTCGGCGTTTGTGGCCCAGGAGCGCGAGATCTCCGCCTACGTGCGCGACTATCGTGCCGCGCTGGAGGACCCCAACCGCGAACGCATGGACGACCGCCACGCCCGCGTGCTGCTGGAGCAGTGCGGCGAGCAGATCGCGCGCCTGCGCCAGCTGGCCATCACCCACGGCAACAGCCTGTCCCTGACCCACCTGCTGGAACGCCTGGACCAGACCCTCCGGCGCATCCACAAGCTGCTCGACCTGCTGGAACCCGATGCGGAGCGCGATACCCGCGCCGCCTCGGTCGGCGTGTTCCGCGAACTCATCACCATCAGCGCCCGCCAGCACGGGGTGCGCGCGCTGTGGCAGGACAACATCAAGCTGGTCTCGCGCAGCATTACCCAGCATGTCAGCGACACCGGCGAGCACTACATCACCCAGTCGCGCGGCGAATACTTCCAGATGCTGCGCTCCGGGGCCGGCGCCGGGCTGATTATCGCGGTTATGGCGCTGATCAAGATCCAGATCGGGGCCCTGGACCTGTCCCAGGCGGCCTACACACTGTGGACCAGCCTGAACTACGGGCTCGGTTTCGTGCTCATCCACATCCTGCACTTCACCGTCGCCACCAAGCAGCCGGCCATGACCGCCGCGCGCCTGGCCGCCGCCATCGAGGAGAGCGAACGGGGGACGGCCGACCCGCGCAAGATGGCGGACCTCCTGATGCGGGTGGGACGCTCGCAGTTTGCCGCGGTGCTGGGCAACGTGGGCATCGCCCTGCCCACCGCGATCCTGATCGGGCTGTTTTCCGCCCGCCTGTTCGAGGCCCCGATCCTGTCCGGCCAGGAGGCCGACTACCTGATGGACGGCCTGCGCCCGATCATGGGGCTGGCGCTGTTCTTCGCCGCGATCGCCGGGGTCTGGCTGTTCGTCTCCGGCCTGATCGCCGGCTTCTTCGACAACCGCTGCGCCTATCTCGACCTGCCCGGCCGGCTGCGGGAACACCCATGGCTGCGCCGCCTGC
Organism: Thioalkalivibrio sp. ALE9; assembly: GCF_000377445.1. Taxonomy (NCBI): domain Bacteria; kingdom Pseudomonadati; phylum Pseudomonadota; class Gammaproteobacteria; order Chromatiales; family Ectothiorhodospiraceae; genus Thioalkalivibrio; species Thioalkalivibrio sp. ALE9. The sequence continues at coordinate 47,723 of NZ_KB898137.1, read as the reverse complement.
TGCCCACCGGCGCCCGCCACCGCCTGGCTGACTGGATCGGCTACAACTACGGGGCCCTGATCGGGAACTTCCTGTTCGGCGTCCTGCTCGGGGTCACCGGATATGTCGGCTACCTGCTGAGCCTGCCGCTGGATATCCAGCACGTGGCCTTCGCCTCGGCCAATCTCGGCTATGTCACCGCCAGCGAGGCACCCGGGCCGGGGATATTCACGCTGTTCCTGGTCTTCGTGCTGCTGATCGGGGCCGTCAACCTGTGGGTCAGTTTCGGCCTCGCGCTGTACGTCGCGCTGCGCGCCCGGGGCGTGCGTATGGGGGCCTTCGACCGCGTCTTCCGCGCCTACGGCCATCATCTGCGCGAACGCCCGCGGGAATTCCTGTTCCCCCCGCGTGCCGTTGCCGCCGCCGACGACAACGACAACGACAAAGGCGATGCTCGGTAGCCACGCCCGGGGTCTCCTGCTGCTGCCGCTGGCCATCCTGTGGCTGGCCGGCTGTGCCGGAGCGGTGCCCAACCCGTCCGGCGGCGAGTCCCGCGTGCCGATCCTCGCCCCGGAGGTCATCCAAACCGCGGACGGTGATCGACTGCCGCTGCATCGCTGGGGTCCGGAGACCCCGGAGCGGGTGGTGCTGGCCCTGCACGGGTTCAACGACCACGGCGGCAGCATGCAGGCCCTGGGCGAGGCCCTCGCCGAGCACGCCATCGCGGTCTACGCCTATGACCAGCGCGGCTTCGGCGGCACGCGCAATGCCGGCTACTGGTCCGGTCATCGGATCATGGCCGACGACGCCCGCACCGCGCTGCGGCTGCTGCAGGCACGTTATCCCGACCGCACGCCCTACCTGGTCGGCAAGAGCATGGGCGGCGCGGTCGCCCTGCTGGCCGCGTCGGAGGCGCCCGACGCCGGGGACGGGACACCGCTCGTGGCCGGCACGGTGCTGATCGCCCCGGCCGTCTGGAGCCGGGGCGACATGCCCTGGTATCAGCGCTTCGGCCTGTGGCTGGGAGCGCGCCTGGCCCCCGGCTGGCGCCTGGACGGCGAGATGGCGGCGGAACTGGATATCCACCCGACGGACGACCCCGCCGTGCTGCAACAGATGCGCGACGACCCGCTCGTGCTGCGCGACGCGCGCATCGATGCCCTCGATGGCCTGACCACCCTGATGACCCACGCGCTGGAGACCGGTCCCGACCTGCCCGCGCCCAGCCTGACCCTGTACGGCGCGCGCGACGATCTGGTGCCACCGCGCCCCCTGGCGCGCCTGCTGGAGGGGCTTTCCGCGCAGGAGTCCGGTGCCCACCGCGCCGTGCTCTACCCCGAGGGCTACCACATGCTGACCCGCTACACCCGCGCCGAAACCACCTTCGCCGACATCGCCGCCTGGCTGCAGGACCCGCAAGCCCCCCTCCCCTCCGGCCACGAACGCAGCCTCGATGCGCTAACGCAATACCTTCGGGATCTAGACTGACTGGCCCCGCCGGCGCATCAAAGCTACGCTCGATGCAGCAACCTCTGGAGAACGCCCCATGAGCCACTCGACCTCCAACCGTCTTGACGACCTGGTGGCCCGCAGTCGGCGCGACCAGGCGGAGCGCGAACGCGGCTATCGCGAGCAGGCCCTGAAGATGTATCCGTGGGTTTGCGGGCGCTGCGGGCGGGAGTTCACCCGCGCCAATCTGCGCGAGCTGACGGTACACCACCGCGACCACAACCACGACAACAACCCCCCGGACGGCAGCAACTGGGAACTGCTGTGCCTGTACTGCCACGACAACGAGCACCAGCGCTATACCGATGCCACCCCCGGAAGCGGCAAGACGGGCGGCACCACGGCCACGCACAACCCGTTCGCCGGGCTGGCCGGCATGCTCAAGGGGGACAACGATCCACAGGATGACGATTCGGGGGCGTAAACCCCCGCGACCGCTTCACAGCCGGCGCCACCAGAACTGCAATGGCTTGTGGGTTCCCTGCGTCTCGCCAATATCCGGCCAGGGAAACTGGCAGACCAGGCCCTCGGCCCGGGTGTAGCCGCGCCTCCTCCAGAAACCGTCCAGCGGCCGATAGTCCGCCGGGCGCCGCGGATGATCCTGCGGGCGCACCACCGCACAGAAGGTGGCATGCGCAAACCCCAACCGGCGGGCCGCCGCCTCGCGCTCGTCGAAGAACCGGTGCCCGGCTCCCTGACCACGAAACTCCGGCTCCAGCACTGACTCCGCGAGGTAGTAGTACGCCGCCGGGTCCAGCCCCTGCTCGCGAAACGGGGCCTGGAATTCCGCCTCGGCCGCGGCCAGAGGCAACGCGGTGGAAGCGCCCACCACACGGCCATCTTCCAGCGCCAGCACCAGCGTGCTGTCCGGGCAGTCCGCATAGTCCTGCAGGTACCGCGCCTCGTACTCCGCACTGCCGTCGTAGAGGTACGGCCACTCGCGGAACACCGCGATACGCAGGCGTGCCACGGCGTCCAGATAGGGCGTTATACCCGCCCCGCCCACGGTCCTGAATTCCATTCGTTTCGGCCTCCTGCGCTCGCGCTCAGACCGCTCCCGGGGTGTCGGCCGGGGCCGGCTGCCCCACACCGCGCAGCAAACGGCCGAGGATATCGGTCCCGCTCAGGATGCGGCGCTGATCATCGGTCCACAGCAGGATGACATCGTCGCCGACCACGGTGTCGCCACTGCTGGCCGGGCGCACCTTGAAATGCGGCACCAGCCCGCCCAGACGTCGGCCCCCATCACGCACCACCAGAGGATGATGGCAGTGATGCTGGGGATCAAAGCGTTCCGGTGCAAACAGGGCCTCGCGGGTAAACTCCGGGACCCGGATCACCGTGCGCGGCTCGCCTTCGGGGTCGGTAATCACTATCCATCCCCGCCCCGGCCGATTGAGCCGAACCAGGAACGGATCATCGGTCCGCGGCGCGATCGCGGGGAAGACCGGGCGCCCGTCCGCGAATTCCATGGCGACCACGCTGTCCGGATCCAGCGCCTGCCCCTCGTGCTGCACCAGGATGTCGTCCAGCTCCAGGAAATTGCGGGCACCGCGGCCCTCGACCCGCGTGATCTCGCTGCCGTGCGCCTGCATATGCAGATCGATCAGATAGTGCAGATCGCGCTCCGGAAAGAACCGGATCTCCTCGCCGCCGAGCCAGCGATCCAGCACCCAGGCCGTGGGGCGCGCCACCGGATACATCAGGAACTGGTAGAACCGCAGCAGCGGATAGAGCGCCCCGGCCACCTTCAGCGCGTGCCGGGAGAAATAGGACTGCGGCAGGATCTCGGCAAAGATCGTGATCACGACCGTGGAGAACAGGAACGCCGCCACGCCCCCCATCACCGAGCCCGACAGCAGCGCCAGGAGCACGTTGACGGCGACATTGCCCCAGAGGATGGTCACCAGTGCAAAGTTCGCATCGCCGCGCAGGGCCAGCAGGCGTTCCGCGCGCGGATCCCCCTTCTGCGCCTGGACCTCCAGTTCCAGCTTGCTGCGCGAGAACAGCCCGAGATTGAGCCCGGACAGGATAGCCGATTGAGAGAGGCAGACGAGGATACCCAGCCAGGTCAGGAGGCTCATGGGGTCTTTACCTTGGCTCGCGCATACATGGCATCAGGGTACCGCGCCGTACGCCGTGCGCGCCCGCACGGAACAGGCCCTGCGCTTTGCGATACCACCCCAAGCCGCTGCAGAGCATCTACACTCGAAGACGGGGCCGGTGCCTGCCGGGCCGGCCCCGCAGCGGTCCCGTCGCCCCGTCCAACGGGTACCCGGGGCCACCGTCTACGCCACAGGAGGATCTGCATGGACACTGTCTGGATCGTTGTCGCCGATGCCGCGCGCGCCCGCATCTTTGCCTGCGAGGGCCGCGCCTGTCAGGGGATGCACGAGAGCGAGACGCTCTCGCACAGCGAGTCCCGCGCCCACAACCAGGATCTCGTCTCGGATCGCCCCGGGCGCAGCTGGAGCAGTGCCAGCGGGGATGCGCGGCACGCCATGCAGGAGAGTACCGATCCCGCCGCCAACGAACGCAACCGTTTTGCCCGCCAAGTCGCCGAGCGGCTCAAGGCCGCCTATCACGAGGGCACCTTCAAGCGACTCGTGATCGTCGCCGCGCCGACTTTCTTGGGCGCCCTGCGCGAGGTACTGGACCCGACCGTCGCCCAGAGCGTTACCGCCGAGGTGGCCAAGAACGTGACCAAGTCCACCGACGCCGCCAGCCTGCGCAAGCACCTGCCGGATTTCCTCTACTGACCGACCCGCCCCGGCCCCGACCCGGGGCCGGCCTTCACCACGCGCGCCACACCCAAGCGACGGGCGCGCGATTGTGTGCATGGATCCGAGTTTTCCTGGCTCAGTGCATCAGGTCATCGGGCTGCAGCGTTCCGAGCAGACGCGGCCCGTCAGTATGCGGCTCGAACACGGCCATCTCGGCCTCGTCGATCTCCACCTCCGCGGCGTGGCGCAGGTTCAGGTCATGGCCCACGATCACAATGTTCTTCCCCGGGGCTTCGGGCGGCGTGTTCAGGTGCCGCCGCAGCCCTTCGATCAGCTCCTCGCGGCGCGCAGCATCCTGAATAATCGGCAGATTGTAGAGTTCGGTCCGGATCTCGTACTCGCCGAACCCGTAGTGCGCGGTCTCCCAGTTACGGCAGAACTCGCTGGTCAGCACCTGCTCGACCGGTATGGCGTGCCGCTCGAAGCCCTTGCCCACCTGCCGCGCCTGTTCCCGCCCGCGGGTGCTCAGGTTGCGCTGCCCTTCGCAGTCCGTCATGTCGGAGAGGTCATAGTCGTCGTGCGACCGATCCGTGGCCGCATGCCGCCAGTAGATCACCAGCCCGCCCGCCTGCAGGCGCTCGATCAGGGCCTTCGGTGCCAGCGGCTCGGCGCCGGCCGGGGCCACCATCGCCAGCATCAGGGCCAGTACTCCACCCACCATCCCGTTCCTCACCACATCACCCCCGATCTTTCCGCCCTCCCCTTTGCGTAGACGCTCCGGCGTCATTCTGCCCGGCCACGCGACCCCGGCCCGCCAGGGCGGGCCGGGGTCGCTTAGTCGAAATCCTCCGGGGTCAGTATGCCGAGCACGCGGGGCGCATCCCCGCCCGGCTCGAACACCGCGATCTCGCCTTCGTCGATGCGCACCCGCGCCGCGCGCTGGAGGTTGATGTTGTGCCCCACGATCACCACGTTGCTGTCGCCATCCTCCGGCGGCGTCACGAGATAGTCCCGCAGGGCCGTCACCAGCGCCTGCTGTCGCTGACGGTCGCGCACCGGCGGCACGTTGAACAGGTCGTCCCGAACCTCCCAGGAGCCCTCGCCGAAGGCGATCCGGGCGCTGTCGATATTGCGGCAGAACGCCGAGCTCAAAATGCGCTCGACCGGGATCGCGTGACGTTCGAAGCCGGCGCCGACCCGGCGCGCCTGCTCGCGTCCGCGGTCGTCCAGATTGCGCTGCAGTTCGCAGCGGCTCATGTCGGTCAGGTCCTGATCGCGGCGGCTGTGATCGGTCGCGGCGTGGCGCCAGTAGATCACCAGCCCGCCCGCCTGCATGCGCTCGATCAGGGCATCGGGCTCGAGCGCATCGGCACTCGCCAACGTGGGCAGGAACAGCAGGGTCAGCAACAGCCACAGGCCGGAACGAAACATCGGCATCTCCTCGCAAGAACACGCATTCAGTAGGCCTGCAGACCACGCGGCGGGGGCACCGGTTCGGTGCATCCGCCGACGGCACTCAACGCGACACTGCGTTGACGCCCCCCGACCCCAGCCCTAGTATGCCGTCACTGCCTTGCCCGGAAACCCGCGCCCCCATGACCTACTGTGTCGCCATCGACCTGGACGACGGCCTCGTCTTCGCCTCCGACTCCCGCACCAATGCGGGCGTGGACCAGGTGAGCACCTACAGCAAGATGCACACCTTCGAGATCGAGGGGCAGCGGGTATTCGTGGTCCTCGCGGCCGGCAACCTGGCCACCACGCAGTCGGTGGTGCAGCAGCTCAAGCGCGACATGGAGGAAGGCGCCGAGGAAAGCCTGGCGACGGTGGAGCGCATGTCGGATGCCGCCGAATACCTCGGCCGGCTCAACCGCGAAGAGGCGGAGAAGCATTCCGAGGCCCTGTCCCGCTCCGGTATCAAGGCCGAGGCCACCCTGATCATCGGCGGCCAGATCGGCGACGATGCCCCGGCGATCTTCATGGTCTACCCGCAGGGCAATTACATCACCACCTCGCAGCAGACGCGCTTTTTGCAGATCGGCGAGAGCAAGTACGGCAAGCCGATCCTGGACCGCATCATCGAACCGGCCACCCCGCTGGGGGATGCCGCGCGCTGCGCGCTGGTCTCCATCGACTCGACCATTCGTTCGAACCTGACTGTGGGGCCCCCGATCGAGGTGATGGTCTACGAGCGCGGCACCCTGACCTTCGACCATTACCTGTGCCTGGAGACCGACGACGCCTACCTGCGCTCGCTCACCCAGGCCTGGGACACCAACATCAAGAAGGCCTTCACCGACCTGCCGCGCTTCGACTGGGAGTCCGCCCACGCGCGCAAGCAGCGCGGGACGCGGGTCAGCCGCGGCTCCGGCAAGGCCGCAGCGCCCACTTCGAGCAAAGCGAAAAAGTCCCGCCGCTGAACGGATCGCAGCTTCACCCGCGATCCATCGAATGCCTCCCTATGCCGCCTGCGTCTGGGTTTGCGCCGGCGCGATCCGGAACCAGGTCTCCACGTTCGCACCGTGGATGTCCCCGATATCCCGCTGCAGCACATCCATGAAGGCATGCAGGCCGTCTTCCGCGATCAGCTCCTCCACATGCGCACTGGAGGCGTGGCGGCGCGCCTGGATCACCAGGCGCAGCGGCAGTTCGTTGCGCGGCAGCTTCTCCAGCGCATCCTGCACCTGAGTCAGGGCGTGGGTCACCGAACGCGGGAAGGCGGTGTCCTGCAGCAGGAACCGCACCACGTCCACACCGTTGATCCGCCGCTTAACATGCTGGCGATACATCTGGAAGCCACTCCCCGAGCGCAGGATGCTGGTCCATAGCAGCCCCTCGTAGGGCTCGGGATCCTCGCCGTCCTTTTTCAGGAGTTTGAGGGCGCCCACGTCGACATGCCGGGTGGACATGTCGGCGCGCTCCAGATTGCGCCCCAGGCGGATGAAGTCATAGGCCGCATCATGACTCATGGTGCCGGCCAGCAGCCCTGTCAGGGTCTGGCAGCGCTGAACCACCTCGGAGAGAAACTCGAACCGGCCGCGCTTGCCGATGCCCTGATCGATATGGTCACGGGCGAACAGGTACAGCTCGTTCATCACCTCCCAGGCCTCGGAGGGAACCAGATCGCGGGTGGTACGCACATTCTCGCGCGCCGCCCGCAGGGAGTTGAGCACCGAACTCGGGTTGTCGGCATCCGTCAGCAGGAATTTCACACAATTGCGTTCGTCGTCCCGCTGATAGTGATTATCGAACAGGTCCTCGTTGCCGGTGACCTCGACCAGGCCCTTCCACGACACCTGCACCGATTTCGGCATGTCCAGCGCCAGCAGATTGAAGGCCGTGACCATGCGTGCCGTATTCTCGGCGCGCTCGACATAGCGCGCCATCCAGTAAACGCGTTCGGCGACTCTCGAGAGCATCTCAGTTCTCCTCGTCCACGATCCAGGTGTCCTTGCTGCCCCCGCCCTGCGAGGAGTTCACCACCAGCGAGCCCTTGCGCATGGCCACGCGCGTCAGCCCGCCGGCGGTCACGTCGGTGCGCACCCCCTGGAGGATGAACGGGCGCAGGTCCAGATGGCGCGGCTCGATCTCGTCGCCGCACAGGGTCGGGGCGACGGAAAGATCCAGCGTCGGCTGGGCGATATAGTTGCGCGGGTCCTTCTTGATCAGCTGGGCAAACTCGGCCCGCTGCTTCTTGGTCGCGTGCGGGCCCACCAGCATGCCGTAGCCGCCGGACTCGTTGGCCGGCTTCACCACCAGCTCGTCGAGGTGGTCCAGCACATAGGCGCGATCCTTCTCGTTCACGCAGAGATAGGTCGGCACATTGGGGATGATCGGTTCCTGGTCCAGGTAGTAACGGATGATCTCGGGGACATAGGCGTACATCACCTTGTCGTCGGCCACGCCGGCACCGGGGGCGTTGGCCAGGCCCACGTTCCCCTTGCGCCAGGCGCGCATCAGTCCGGGCACGCCCAGCATCGAATCGGGGTTGAACACCTCCGGGTCGAGGAACTCGTCATCGATGCGCCGGTAGATCACGTCCACGCGCTCAAGACCGTCGATGGTACGCATGTAGACGCAGTCGTCGTCCCCGACGACCAGGTCCGCGCCCTCCACGAGCTCGGCGCCCATGCGCTGGGCCAGGAAGGAGTGCTCGAAGTACGCGGAATTGTAGATGCCGGGCGTCAGCACCGCGATCTCGGGATAGTCCTGCGGGCGCGGCGAGATCGACGCCAGCATGTCGAACAGCTGAGTCGGGTATTCATCCACCGGCAGGATGCTGGAGCTCTCGAACATCTCCGGGAACACGCGCTTGGTGACCTGGCGGTTTTCCAGCATGTAGGAGACCCCGGAGGGTACGCGCAGGTTGTCCTCCAGCACGTAGAACTGCCCCGATCCGTCGCGCACCAGGTCGGTACCGCAGATATGCGCCCAGACGCCCTGCGGCGGCTTGATGCCGATGCACTGCTCGCGGAAATTCTTCGACTGGTTCAGAACGTAGCGCGGGATCACCTTGTCCTGAAAAATGCGCTGCTCGTTGTAGATGTCGTCGATAAAGAGATTCAGCGCGTTCAGGCGCTGCTCCAGGCCGGCGGACACCTGGTCCCACTCCTTGCGCGCGATCACCCGGGGGATGATGTCGAACGGCCAGGCGCGGTCGATATTCTCGCCCTCGGTATACACCGTAAAGCTGATCCCCATCTCGAGGATCGCGCTGTCCGCGGCCTGCTTGCGGCTGTGGATCTCGCCCTCGTCCAGCGAGGCCAGATATTCCGCCAGCGCCTTGCCCGGCCCGCGCGGCTTGCCGGGCTTATTGATCAGTTCGTCATAGAATGGGGCGGGGTCATAGCGCTTCCAGTCGATGGCCATTCGTCGGATCCTCTGACGCGGTGGGCGGGTTCCTCTACAGTAACGCCTTTTCCGACCACTGGCGCGACGGCCAGGGCCACTCAGACGTCTCTCTGAGGCTTTCGTCCGCTACAGCCCGACCGAGGTTCCCATGCCCGACGCACTCGAACACCGCCTGATCGCGCTCTTCCAGCACCCGAAGATCCAGGGCTGCAACTGGCAGCCGCGGCTGTTCTGGCACGCCGCCGCGGACGGGTCACCGTTTGGGCGCCTGCGGGTGGACGGGGGCGAACTGGAGGTCTTCCTGGCCACGATCGTCGGCGAGGCTTCCACCGAGCAGGCGCGCCTGGACCGCGAACAGGACGGGAGAGGCCGCTTCATCGCGGCCAATGCGCGCCGCCACGAGCTGCCGCTCTTCACACGCCTCTGACACACCCCGGAATCATCACGCACCCGGTCATCGCGAGGAGCGCAGCGACGTGGCGATCTCCCGGGGCGGCCCCTGCGGGGCATTCCAAGGCAGTGCTTGTAGCGGAGCCCGGCGAGCGGCGCCGCTCAGGCAGGCTTGCGGAATTCGACCTGTTTCCAGTAGCCGAACAGGCTGGCCGGGGCGACCATGCAGGGTTCCTGCCCGGTGACGCGGACAAAGTCCTCGAACTCCATATCGGGGCGAAATCCGACGGCCTTGGACAGCGGGCGCAGGCAGCGCTCGAAGCCGCGCAACAGCCATTGCTGCGAGGCGAAGTGATTCACCACCAGCAGGCGACCGCCGGGGCGACAGACCCGCCACATCTCGGCGAACAGGGCGTCGGGGTTCGGCACCACCGTGGCCACGTACATCGCCACCACCGCATCGAAGCTGTTGTCGGCAAAGCCGAGTTGCTCCGCGTCCATTTCGCAAAGCCCGGATACGGCCGGGAGTCCCCCGTTCAGGCGGCCCCGTGCGACCTCCAGCATCTCCCGGGAGACATCGATCCCGACGACCTCGCAGTCGTCCGGGTAGTCCGGCAGCGAGATGCCCGTACCCACCCCGACCTCGAGGATGCGCTTGCCGGAGAGCGGTGCCAGGGTTTCCTGCGCACTTGCGCGCCCGGTCGCGAACACCCGCCCGAACGTCGCGTCGTAATGACGGGCGTAGCGCCGGTAGCTCTTGCGAATGCTGACGAGATCCATGCCGAAGCGTCCCGAATCTGAATGGCCGGGCACCGCAACCCGGTGCCCGTGAACGAAACGAGCCCGATCAGGACTCGGGTTCGACTGCCTTCATGCTCAGACGAATGCGCCCCTGCTTGTCCACTTCGAGTACGCGAACCGTCACGGAATCCCCCTCGGCGAGGAAATCGCCCACGTTCTCGACTCGCTCGTCGGAGATCTGCGAGATGTGCACCAGGCCGTCGCGGCCCGGCAGGATGGAGACGAACGCGCCGAAATCCATGATCTTGGCGACCTTGCCGGTGTACTGCCGGCCCACCTCGATATCCGCGGTCAGCTCCTCGATGCGGCGCTTGGCCTCGAGACCCGCCGCCTGGTCGGTGGAGGCAACCTTGACCGTCCCGTCGTCCTGGATGTCGATGCTCGCGCCGGTCTCCTCGGTCAGGGCCCGGATGGTGGCCCCGCCCTTGCCGATCACATCGCGGATTTTGTCCGGGTTGATCTTCATGGTGATGAAGCGCGGCGCGTGGGAGGACATCTCGTCGCGATGACGCGGCAGCACCTCGTTCATGCAGCCGAGGATGTGCATGCGGCCCTCGCGCGCCTGCGCCAGCGCCTGCTCCATGATCTCGCGGGTAATGCCGTCGATCTTGATATCCATCTGCAGGGCGGTGACGCCGTCCGACGTCCCGGCGACCTTGAAGTCCATGTCGCCCAGGTGGTCCTCGTCTCCGAGGATGTCGGACAGCACCGCAAAGCGGTCCCCTTCCTTGATGAGGCCCATCGCGATCCCCGCGACCGGCGCCTTCAGCGGCACCCCGGCATCCATCAACGCGAGCGACGTACCGCACACCGAGGCCATGGAGCTGGAGCCATTGGATTCGGTGATCTCGGAGACCACGCGGACCACGTACGGGAAGTCCTCGTCGTTCGGCATGGCCGCGGCGACGCCGCGCTTGGCCAGACGCCCGTGCCCGATCTCGCGGCGCTTGGGCGAGCCCACGAATCCGGTCTCGCCGGTGCAGTAGGGCGGGAAGTTGTAGTGCAGCATGAAGCGGTCGCGGCGCTCGCCCTCGATCGCGTCGATCACCTGGGCGTCACGGTCGGTCCCCAGCGTCGCGACTACCATGGCCTGGGTCTCGCCGCGCGTGAACACCGCGGAGCCGTGGGCACGTGGCAGCACGCCGGTGTCGATGCGGATCGGGCGGACCGTCTTGTTGTCGCGGCCGTCGATGCGCGGATTGCCGTCGAGGATGCGATCGCGCACCAGACGGTACTCGAGATCGTGGAAGGCGGTCTTGATGGCATCCGCCGATGGGCCGGACTCGGCGTCGCTGGCGAGGGCCTCGACGGCCTGGGTACGCAGCTCGCCGATGCGCTGGGTACGCGCCTGTTTCTCGGCAATCTGGTAGGCCTCGACCAGGGCATCGCCCACTACGGCCTTCACCTGATCCTCCAGCGAATCGCTGGTGGCCGGGGCCTCCCACTCCCAGGCCGGCTTGCCGGCCTCGGCCGCCAGCTCGCGGATCGCCTGGATCGCGGCCTGCATCTGCTCGTGGCCGAACATGACCGCCCCCAGCATCGCCTCTTCGGAGAGTTGGTTGGCCTCGGATTCAACCATCAGCACGGCATTCTCGGTGCCGGCCACGACCAGATCGAGGTCGGACTCCTCCAGCGCGCTGTAGGTCGGGTTCAGCAGGTACTCGCCGGCGCGGTAGCCAACCCGCGCGGCCCCGATCGGACCCGCGAACGGGACCCCGGACAGCGCCAGCGCCGCGGACGTGCCGAGCATCGCGGGGATGTCGGGATCCACCTCGGGGTTGATCGACATCACCGTCGCGACCACCTGGGTCTCGTTCTTGAAGCCTTCCGGGAACAGCGGGCGGATCGGGCGATCGATCAGGCGCGAGGTCAGGGTCTCCTTCTCGCTCGGACGCCCTTCGCGCTTGAAGAACCCGCCGGGGATCTTGCCCGCGGCGTAGGTGCGTTCCTGGTAGTTCACGGTCAGGGGAAAGAAGTCGCGTCCCGCATCGGCCTCCTTGCGGGCGACCACGGTGACCAGGACCACGGTCTCGGCCATGTTGACGAGGACGGCGCCACTGGCCTGGCGAGCGATGTCACCGGTTTCGAAGGTGACCGTATGGTTTCCGTACTGGAACGACTTCTTGTATGCCACGTTATTTCCCGTTTCCCGTGTTCATCCAACGTTGATGCCTGAATTCTGGCCTTCGCGGGCCATTGCGCGGCCCCGAAAGCGAACAGGCCCGCACCAGTGGCGCGGGCCTGTCGTGCCGGCCTTAGCGGCGCAGCCCAAGCTCCTGAACCAGGGCCTGATAGCGGTCCTGGTCGTGGCGCTTGAGGTAGGTCAGCAGCTTGCGACGCTGGCTGACCATCTTCAGCAGGCCGCGGCGCGAGTGATGATCCTGCTTGTGCTTGTCGAAGTGCCCCATCAGATGCTGGATGCGGGCCGTCAGCAGCGCGACCTGGACCTCCGGCGAACCGGTGTCGTTGGCATCGCGCTTGTGCTTCTCGACGATGGCCGATTTTTCTTCGGTAGTGAGCGACATGAAAACCTGACTCCTGAGATTACTTGACCGTTAATCGACCAGTGGCGCTGGCGATAGGCGCGCAATGGTACCACGGCCCACGCCGGCATGAACAGAATACAACCACCCGCTTGCCGGGCCGCCGTCAGGCCGCGGGAACGAACAGCCGCCGGGCCCGCACCTGCCCCGCGTCGTCGCGCACCCCCACCGCCAGGAAGGCCCCTGCGGCATCGAACACCCGGACCAGGGCCCAGCCGGTTTCGGATTCGCGCGGGGCATCGGACGCGCCCGGGGCCTCGGCGATCACCGCCGTCGCCGCCGCGGGATTGCCGTGGCGCATGGCGGCACTGGCGGCCGCATCCAGGGTGACCGCCGGCCAGTGCGCGAGCGCCGCCTCGGCGGGTTGCAGCAGGGCTTCGATGGCCGCGGCCCCGCCGGCCTCGAACGCGGCCTCGACCGTCTCCAGCGACACCATGGACTCGGCATCGAAATGGCCATGCCCGACCCGGTGCAGGGTATCCACCGCCGCACCGCACCCCAGCGCATGCCCGATATCGGCGACCAGCGACCGGATGTACGTGCCCTTGGAGCAGTGCACCTCCAGGCGCAGCCGGTCCGGGGCGGTCTGCTCGATACGCAGGGAATGTATACGGACCGGGCGCGGCGGCCGCTCGACCTCCACCCCGCGCCGCGCCAGCTCGTACAGCCGCTGGCCCTGGTGCTTGAGCGCCGAGACCATCGGCGGGACCTGGGCCTGATCGCCGCTGAAACGCTGCTCCAGCTCGCGCAGGGTGGTCGAATCAATCGCCGGCACCCGGGACTCGCGGATCACCTCGCCATCGAGGTCGGCGCTGTCGGTCTCCACTCCCAGCTGTGCCTCGGCGATGTAGCGCTTGTCCGCATCCAGCAGCCAGCCGGAGACCTTGGTCGCCTGACCGAAGCACAACGGCAGAAGGCCGGTCGCCCGCGGGTCCAGTGCCCCGGTGTGACCGGCCTTCTTCGCCTGCAGCAGATACTTGACGCGACCCAGCGCCTGGTTGGAACTGCGCCCCCGAGGCTTGTCCAGCAACAGGATGCCGTCGACCTCGCGCCGCTTGCCCGCCATGGATGGATCGCCCGACCGGAAACGCCGGGGCTCAGGCCCCGCGTTCCGGCCCTTCGCCCGGGTCACGGGCGTCCTCGGCATCCCCCTGTGAGGACTCGCCGCTACCGTCCCCGGCATCGGGATCGTCCGCGTGGTGCGCACGATCCTCGGCCAGTGCCTGGTCGATCAGCGACGACAGGTGCGCCCCGCGCTCCGGGGTGTCGTCGTAGGTGAAGCGCAGCTGCGGCACCGAGCGCAGGCGCATGCGCTGCCCCAGGGCCCGGCGCAGGAACCCGGCGGCATTGTTCAGCCCCTGCTGCGCCTCCGCGCCCTTCTCGGCTCCGCCCAGCTGGGTGAAATACACCCGGGCATGGGCCAGGTCGCGTGACACCTCGACCCCCGCCAGGGTGATCATACCGACGCGCGGATCCTTGACCTCCATGCGGATGAGCTCGGCCAGCTCGCGCTGGATCTGCTCGCCGACCCGGTCCGAGCGATGAAAGTCGCGGTTTCCGGGCATCAGAGGGTCCGTGCCACCTCGACGCGCTGGAAGACCTCGATCTGGTCGCCCGCCTTCACGTCGTTGTAGTTCTTCACCGCGATCCCGCACTCGGTGCCGGCCTTGACCTCGTTCACGTCGTCCTTGAAGCGACGCAGGCTTTCCAGCTCGCCCTCGTAGACCACCACGTTATCGCGCAGCACGCGGATCGGATTGCCACGCTTGACCGCGCCCTCGACCACGAGACAGCCAGCGACCTGGCCGAAGCCGGAGGCCTTGAACACATCGCGGACCTCGGCCAGACCGATCACCTCTTCGCGGATCTCGGCCGACAGCAGGCCGGACAGCGCCTGCTTCACGTCGTCGATCGCCTCGTAGATCACCGAGTAGTAGCGCACGTCGATCTCGTTCTCGGCGGCCAGGCGCTTGGCGCCCGCATCGGCACGCACGTTGAACGCGATCACGATCGCCTCGGAGGCCATCGCCAGGTTCAGGTCGGACTCGGAGATCCCGCCAACCCCGGCGGAGACCACTTTCACGCGCACCTCATCGGTGGACAGCTTGATCAGCGACTCGCGCAGGGCCTCGGCCGAGCCTTGGACATCCGCCTTGATCAGGATGTTCACGGTGGCGATCTCGCCTTCCTGCATCTGGTTGAAGATGTTCTCCAGCTTCGCCGCCTGCTGCGCGGCCAGCTTGCGCTCGCGCTGCTTGGTGTCGCGATGTTCGGCCACCTCACGGGCAGTCTTGTCGTCCGCGACCACCAGGACCTCGTCACCCGCCTCTGGCACACCGGACAGGCCGAGGACCTCCACGGGCATGGACGGACCGACTTCCTTCACCGCCGTGCCGGTATCGTCGAACATCGCCCGCACGCGGCCGTACTCCTTGCCCGAGAGCAGGATGTCGCCGTGCTTGAGCTTGCCGGACTGGACCAGGATGGTGGCCACCGGGCCGCGGCCCTTCTCCAGGCGCGATTCGATGACCACGCCACGCGCCGGGCCCTCGTCCGGGGCCTTCAGTTCCATCACCTCGGCCTGCAGGCCCAAGGCCTCCAGCAGTTCGTCGATCCCCTGTCCGGTATGGGCAGAGACTTGGATGAACTGGGTATCGCCGCCCCAGGCCTCCGGGATCACTTCGTGCTGGGCCAGCTCGTTCATGACCCGCTCCGGTTCGGCCTCCGGCTTGTCGACCTTGTTGACCGCGACCACAACGGGCACACCCGCCGCCTTCGCATGCTGGATAGCCTCTATGGTCTGCGGCATCACGCCGTCGTCCGCGGCCACCACCAGGATCACGATATCCGTGGACTGGGCGCCCCGGGCCCGCATCGCGGTAAACGCGGCATGGCCGGGTGTATCCAGGAAGGTCACACCATCGTGGTTGTTCTTCACATGGTAGGCGCCGATGTGCTGGGTAATACCGCCGGCTTCGCCGGAGGCGACCTTCTCCTTGCGGATGTAGTCCAGCAGCGAGGTCTTGCCGTGGTCCACGTGACCCATCACGGTCACCACCGGCGGGCGCGGCTTGGCCTCGGCGGTCTGCTCCAGACCGGTATCGATCTCGTCCTCGACCGAGGTCTCCTTGGCCGCGATGGGGTTGTGCCCCATCTCCTCGACCACCAGCATCGCGGTGTCCTGGTCGATGGACTGGTTGATGGTGGCCATCACACCCATGCCCATCAGCGCCTTGATCAGCTGCGGCGCCTTGATCGCCATCGCCTGCGCCAGGTCCGCCACGGTAATGGTCTCCGGCACCTCGACATCCCGCACCACCGGCGCGGTCGGCTTGGCAAAGCCATGCTTGCTGGTCACCGCCTGGGCGGCCGCGGACTGGGCCTTGCGGCTCTCGCCCTTCTTGCGGCGCCCGCGACGATCGCCGGCCACATGCAGCTCCTTGCGATCGTCCTTGCGCCCACCCCTGCGAGCACCCTTGCCGGCCTTCGCATCGCCTTCCGGTGCCGTGGGCGCGGCCGCCCTGGCCGCCGCCTCGCGTTCCAGACGGGCCTGTTCTTCCTTCTCGCGCTTGGCCTCCTGGGCCTCCAGTTCCTTCTGCCGGCGCTTCTGGCGTTCCTCGCGTTCAGCCGCCTCCTGCTTGCGTGCCTCGGCCGCCTTGCGCTGGGCCTCGCGCTCGGCCTCGACCTGCAGGGCCAGCTGCTCGGTGCGGCTCAGCGGACGTTTCGGCTTGGCCGGCTCCGGCTCCGGTTCCGGCGCGGCCTCCTCGGCGGGCGCCGCCTCGACGGGTTCGGGTTCGGGCTCCGGCTCGGCGGGCGCCTCGGGCTCCTCGACCGGGGGCTCCTCGGCCGCCGGGGTCTCCTCGACCGGCGACTCGGCGACCGGCTCCTCCACCGGGGCCGCGGCGCGGGTCTCTTCGGGGGACTCCGGCGCCGGGGCCTGTTCCTCGACCGCCGGGGCCTCTTCTACCGGCGCCTCGGGCTGCGCCTCGGCGGGCTTGCGCTTCAGCGTGCGCTTCTTGCGCACCTCGACGTTGACCGTCTTGGAGCGGCCCTGACCGGAGCTGACCTTGAGGGTCTGCGCCTGGGTGCGGCGTTTCAGGGTCACGCGCCCCGACTCGCCGCCTTCGCCGTGCGACTGGCGGAGGTGATCGAGCAGCTTGCGCTTTTCGGCATCGGTGATCGCCGCCTCGGGACCATCGACCTCGACGCCCGCCTCCTTGAGCTGAACCATGAGGCGGTCAACCGGTGTCCCCACCGATTCCGCGAATTGCTGCACTGTCATTTGCGCCATGGCGCCTACCTCCATTCCAGATTCTTTTCAGGCCTGCCGACAGCCCGGATACGGGTTCGCGATAACGGCGACCGGGGCTTAATCCCCGGTCTCGAACCACGGGGCGCGCGCGGTCATGATCAGCGTCGACGCCTCTTCCGTATCCAGACCGGTCATCTCGACCACATCGTCGGATGCCTGCTCCGCCAGGTCCTCCATGGTGCACACGCCATGTGACGCCAGCTTGTTCGCCAGCGCCGCGGTCATGCCCTCCATGTTCAGGAGATCCTCGGCGGGCTGATAGCCCTCACGGCCTTCCTCGGCCGCAATGGCCTTGGTCAGAAGCGCATCGCTCGCGCGGTTGCGCAGCTCCTCGACCATGTCCTCGTCGAATTCCTCGATCGCGAGCAGCTCGGCCTCGTCCACGTAGGCCACCTCGTCCAGGGTGGTAAAGCCTTCCTGGACCAGGATGCCGGCGACTTCCTCGTCGACATCCAGGGCCTCCATGAAGAAGGTGACCAGCTGCTGTGCCTCGGCCTCGCTCTTCTCGGCCGCCTGCTCCTCGGTCATCACGTTCAGTTCCCAGCCGGTAAGCTGGGAGGCCAGGCGGATGTTCTGCCCACCGCGACCGATCGCGAGCGACAGCTTGTCCTCCTCGACCGCGATGTCCATCGACTGCTTGTCCTCGTCGACCACGATCGACAGGACCTCGGCCGGCGACATCGCATTGATCACGAACTGGGCCGGGTTCTCGTCCCAGACGATGATGTCGATACGCTCGCCCGCCAGTTCATTGGAGACCGACTGCACACGCGAGCCGCGCATGCCGACACAGGCACCGACCGGATCCAGGCGCGGATCGTTCGAGCGCACCGCGATCTTGGCGCGCATGCCCGGATCGCGCGCTGCGCCCATGATGTCGATGATGTTCTGCCCGACCTCCGGCACCTCGAGCTTGAACAGCTCGATCAGGAACTCCGGCGCGGTACGGCTGAGGATCAGCTGCGGGCCGCGCGCCTCGGGACGGATCTCCTTGAGGAAGCCGCGCAGGCGGTCATTGGTGCGTACGGTCTCGCGCGGGATCATGTGCTCGCGCGGGATCAGCGCCTCGGCGTTGCTGCCAAGATCCACGTAGGTCCCGTTGCGATCGGTGCGCTTGACGATACCCATGACCAGCGTGCCTACGCGATCCTGGTACTCCTCGACCACCTTGGCGCGTTCGGCCTCGCGCACCTTCTGCACGATGACCTGCTTGGCGGTCTGGGCGGCGATACGCCCGAAGTCGACGGCCTCGACCGGCTCCTCGATCACGTCGCCAACCTGCGCATCGGGGTTCTTCTGCTGGGCATAGGACAGCAGGATCTGGTACTCCGGGGACTCGAACTCCGGGTCCTCGTCGTCCACCACGGTCCAGCGCCGGAAGGCCTCGTAGTCGCCCTCCTCGCGGTCGATGCTTACGCGCACGTCCATCTTGCCGCCGTGGTACTTGCGGGTCGCCATCGCCAGGGCCGATTCCAGGGCGTCGAAGATGATGTCCTTCTCCACTCCCTTCTCGTTCGCCACGGCATCGGCGACCAGCAGGATCTCCTTGTTCATGTCTTGCCTCTCCGCACTCGGCAGTCACCTGCCGATTCAACAAAAGCGTAGCAGCGTCCCACGCAGCAGCCGCGTTACAGCTGCTCCAGGACGCGCGCGTTGTGGATCGCGGCCAGCGGCAGCTCGTAGGCCATGCCGTCCACTTCCACCTCGATCATGGGTTCGTCCACCGACAGCAGCACGCCACGGAAATTGCGGCGATCGTGCTCCGGCCATGACAGGCGCACCTTCACCGGGTGTCCGATGTAGCGCCGGAACTGCTCGGGGGTAAACAGGGGGCGTTCAACGCCCGGGCTGGAAACTTCCAGGGTGTAGTTGCCCTTCAGGACCTGCTCGACTTCCAGTACCGCGCCCACCTGCTCGCTGACCCGCGCGCAGTCATCCACGGTGACGCCGTTCTCGCCGTCGATAAAGATCCGCACGACGGGCGGCTTGGAACCGGCGTGATACTCCAGCCCCCAAAGCTGCATGCCCTCCCCCTCGACCACCGGGGTGAGCAGCGTGTTCAGTTGTTCAGCCTTCTGCGACAAGGGCGTCTCGATCGACTCCGTCCCGATGGCGGGACCCGGAAACAAAAAAAGGGCGCCGAACGCCCCTCGTACACCTCTAACGATGGCTGCAGCGACACGTCCGCTGCGAGGCGCGCGGGAGCGCGGCCTTAAGGACCCAACCCGGCCGCGAGCAGTTGCGGCCGGACCATCGATCCTTAACAAAAAGGCCCCATACGGGGCCTCTCTGACAATTGGTAGCGGGGGCAGGATTTGAACCTGCGACCTTCGGGTTATGAGCCCGACGAGCTGCCAGACTGCTCCACCCCGCATCCGAGACGCAGAACTATACCAAAGCGCCGTCCGGCGCCGCAAGGGTTTCCGATGATTATTTACCGGGTGCGGCGCTCGCCGGTGCGCAAGTGCGGGCGCAGGTCGTAGCGCCAGATGTACCCCGGCAGCGCGAACATCGCGAACAGCGACAGGGTGATCACATAGAACTCCCAGCCCTGCGAATGGATGCCACCGGTTGCCTGGAACTCCAGCCCCTTGCCGATCAGCCCGGCGAGGATATAGAGCCCGAACCACTCGAAGATCCGGGTCCAGGGCCCCTTGGTCCCATTTTTCGGCAGCACCATCAACGCGATGCGTTCACTCAGCCACGGCAGGTTCGCGCTGATGAACGCGACTACCACAAACCCCCAGACGAGGGCCTCGAACGGAATCCACTGTGTCACGACTTACCCAATGATTGCGTAGTGGGTGAGAGACAGCAGAAGCCCCGGGAAAATTCCCAGCAGCAGTACCGCCAGCCCGTTGATGCTGAGCGCGGTGGCCAGCGCGCCGGACGGCTGCACCGGCTCCTCGGCGCCCTCCTGCGGGTCATCGAAGAACATCATCTTGACCACGCGGAGGTAGTAGAAGGCGCCAATGATGGAGAAGATCACCGCAACGATCGCCAGCCACACCAGGTCGGCGCCCACGGCCGCCTGGATCACCGCCAGCTTGGCGTAGAACCCGACGGTCGGCGGCACGCCGGCCATCGAGAACAGCAGCAACAGCATGATGAAGGCGAACCAGGGGTTACGCTTGGCCAGGCCCTTGAAGTCGTCGATCTGGTCGGCTTCATACCCCTTGCGCGACAGGAACACGATCATGCCGAAGCCACCGGCCGCGGTGATCGCGTAGACGATCACGTAGAACATCGCCGAGGCGTAGCCGCTGTCGGTCCCCGCCAGGATGCCCATGAACAGGAAACCGATATGGGCAATGGTCGAGTAGGCGAGCATGCGCTTGATACTGGTCTGCGCGATCGCAATCACGTTGCCCACCGCCAGCGACAGCACGGCCAGGATGATCAGCATCCCCTGCCAGTCCGCGTGCATCGGGCCCATGCCCTCCACCAGCAAGCGCATCAGGAAGGCGAACGCGGCGATCTTCGGCGCGGTGGCAATGAACAGCGTCACCGCCGTCGGGGCGCCGTCGTAGACATCCGGCACCCACATATGGAACGGGACCGCCCCCAGCTTGAATGCGATCGCCACCACCAGGAACACCAGGCCGAACACCAGCGGGATGTTCAGGCTGTCGTCTGCGGCCACCAGCTCGGCGGCGATCACGGCGATATCCAGCGAGCCGGTCATGCCATAGATCATCGACATGCCGTACAGCAGCAGGCCGGAGGCCAGCGCGCCCAGCACGAAGTACTTCATCGCCGCCTCGGTCGCCCGGCTGTTGTCGCGCCAGAAGGCGACCAGCGCGTAGGACGACAGCGACAGCAGCTCCAGACCCAGGTACAGGGTCAGCAGGTTGTGCCCGGAGATCATGATCATCATGCCGAGCACCGCAAACAGGCCCAGCACGTAGAACTCGCCCTTGTGGATACCGCGCTCCATCAGGTATGGACGGGCATACAGGAACACCAGGAAGCTGGTCACGTACACCGCGACCTTCAGGATGTCGGCCATCGGGTCCTTCACGAAGGTATCCGAGAAGGTCAGGACCGTCTCCGGCCCCATCAGCCACAGCGTCAGGCCGGCCGCCGCGACCAGCGTCGCCTGCACCAGGCCGTAGGTGACATCGCGCCGCGAATCCGGCAGGAACGCGTCGATCACCAGGATCAGGCACGCCATCCCGAGCACGAACATCTCGGGCACGGCGGGGAGGAAATTGGGGATCTCGAAATTCATGTCAGGCGTCCCTTCAGAGCTTCGACTGCGCGATATGCGCCACGAGGTGGTCGATGGTCGCGTTCATCACATCCAGCAGCGGCGCCGGCCACACACCCAGCAGCAGGGTGAAGAAGGCCAGCACGCCCATCAGGAAGAACTCGCGGCGGTTCATGTCGGACAGGCCGGCCACGTTGTCATTGGCCACCGCGCCGAAGATCACGCGCTTGACCAGCCACAGGGTGTAGCCCGCGGCCAGGATCAGCGTGGTCGCGGCGAGGAAGGCGATCCAGAAGTCCGCCTTGAACGCGGCCAGGATGACCATGAACTCGCCGACGAAGCCGGAGGTGCCCGGCAACCCGGTGTTGGCCATCGCGAACAGCACGAAGAACGCGGCGAACCACGGCATGGTGTTCACCACGCCACCGTAGTCGGCGATCTGCCGGCTGTGCAGGCGGTCGTACAGCACGCCAACCGCGAGGAACATCGCCGCCGAGATGAAGCCGTGCGAGATCATCTGCACCATGCCGCCGGCAATACCCAGCGAGGCCCCTTCCCAGTCACCGGTGTTGGAGTAGATGTAGAAGGCGAGGAAGAAGCCCAGGGTCACAAAACCCATGTGCGCGATCGACGAATAGGCGATCAGCTTCTTCATGTCGCTCTGGATCAGCGCCACCACGCCGATGTACACGATCGCGATCAGCGACAGCACGATCATCAGCGTATCCAGCACCGCGCTGGCATCCGGGGTAATCGGCAGCGAGAAGCGCAGGAAGCCGTAGCCCCCGATCTTCAGCATGATCGCCGCCAGGATCACCGAGCCGCCGGTGGGCGCCTCCACGTGCGCATCCGGCAGCCAGGTATGTACCGGGAACATCGGGATCTTCACCGCGAACGCCATGAAGAACGCGAGGAAGATCAGTATCTGCGCGGTCATGCCGATCTGCAGGGCATGGAAGTCCTGGATCAGGAAGCTGCCGGACTGGATGTACATCCAGATCAGCGCGACCAGCATGAACACCGAGCCGAGGAAGGTGTAGAGGAAGAACTTCAGCGTCGCATAGACGCGCCGCGGCCCGCCCCAGATCCCGATCACCAGGAACATCGGGATCAACATCGCCTCGAAGAACACGTAGAACAGCACCGCGTCCATCGCCGCGAACATGCCGATCATCAGGCCTTCCATCACCAGCATCGCGGCCATGTAGTAGGCGATGCGGTCCTTCACCGATTCCCAGGCCGCCACCACGACCACCACGGTGATCAGCGTAGTCAGCAGGATCAGCGGCATGGAGATCCCGTCCACACCCAGGTGGTAGTTCACGTTGAACGCGGGAATCCACGAAGCCAGCTCCTGGAACTGCATCTCCGCGGTGCCACGCTCGAACGCGAACCACAGCGGCAGACTGGCCACAAAGGTCGCCACGGCCACCGCGAGCCCGAGCCGCCGCGCAACATGGGGCGCGTCGCGCCCGGCGGCAAGCACCAGGAAGCCGCCGAGAATCGGCAGCCAGATCAACAGACTCAAGATAGGCCAGTCAGCAAACATGGTCGTTCCTTGAAACAGCGATGGACTTCGAGCGCATGGGTGTCGAAGCCGCTCAGATCACGTAGGCGAACATCAGGACCAGCAGGCCGATGATCATCACGAACGCATAGTGGTAGAGGAAGCCGGACTGCATGTGGCGAATGCGCGCGGCGATCCAGCCGACCGAGCGCGCAGTCCCGTTGACCAGCAGCCCGTCGATGATCAGCGCATCACCGTAGCGCCACAGCGCACGGCCCAGTCGCACGGTCCCGCCGGCGAAGAACCAGTCATTGAAGCGGTCGAAGCCGTACTTGTCCTCGAGGATGCGCACACCCAGCTTCAGCCGTTCGGCAATCACGCCGGGCAGTTCGGGCCGCTTCATGTACAGGTACCAGGCCGTACCCAGGCCGGCCATGGCCAGCCAGAACGCGGGCAGCATCAGACCGTGCAGGACGAAGCCGACCACCCCGGTGTAGGTCTCGCCCTTGGTCGCCAGCACGTCCTGCTCCGGCAGCACGAACAGGCTGTCGGCGAAGAAGTCGCCGAACAGCATCGGGCCGATGAAGTAGCCGGCCACTACCGACGGGATCGCCAGCAGCACCAGCGGAACGGTCACCACCCACGGCGATTCCTTCGGCTGCAGCGGTCCGTGGTGATGATCGTCACCATGTTCGTCGTCGTGGTCATCGCCATGGTCAGGCATGTACTTGTGCGCCTGGTCATAGCGCTCTTCGCCATGGAACACCATGAAGAACATGCGGAAGGTGTACAGCGCGGTCACGAACACCCCGGCCAGGACCAGCCAGTAGGCGAACGTCGCCCCCGGGATCTGCGAGTACCCGACCGCCTCGATGATCGCGTCCTTGGAGAAGAAGCCGGAGAAAAACGGGAACCCGATCAGCGCCAGCGAACCGATCAGCGCGGTCACGTAGGTGACCGGCATGTGCCGGCGCAGCCCGCCCATCGCACGCATGTCCTGCAGGTGGTGCATCGCGATGATCACCGAGCCCGCGGCCAGGAACAGCAGCGCCTTGAAGAAGGCGTGCGTCATCAGGTGGAACAACCCGGCGGCGTAGGCCGAGGCCCCCAGCGCCACGGTCATGTAGCCGAGCTGCGACAGCGTCGAATACGCGACCACGCGCTTGATGTCGTTCTGCACGAGCCCGATCAGGCCCATGAAGAACGCGGTGATCGCCCCGATGATCAGGATGAACGACAGCGCCGGAACGGAGAACTCGTACAGCGGCGACATGCGCGCCACCATGAAGATGCCCGCGGTCACCATGGTCGCCGCGTGGATCAGCGCGGAGATCGGGGTCGGACCCTCCATGGAGTCCGGCAGCCAGACGTGCAGCGGCACCTGGGCGGACTTACCCATCGCACCGATGAACAGGAAGATCAGCGCCAGATCCAGCAGACCGAAGGTCCAGCCCGGCCAGATGGTGATGGTCGCATCCCGCATCGACTCGGCTTCGGCAAACACCTCGGTGTAGTTCAGGCTGCCGGCGTAGAACACCAGCGCGGCGATCCCGATCAGGAACCCGAAGTCCCCCACCCGGTTCACGATGAACGCCTTCATGTTGGCGTAGATCGCGGTCGGGCGCTTGTACCAGAAGCCGATCAGCAGGTAGGAGACCAGACCCACAGCCTCCCAGCCGAAGAACAGCTGCATGAAGTTGTTCGCCATCACCAGCATCAGCATGGAGAAGGTGAACAGCGAGATGTAGGCGAAGAAGCGCTGGTAACCCGGATCGTCCTGCATGTAGCCGATGGTGTAGATGTGCACCATCAGCGACACGAAGGTGACCACCAGCATCATCATCGCGGTCAGGTTGTCGACCAGGAATCCGACCTCGAACTGGATGCCGTCGGAGACCATCCAGGTGTAGACGGTCTCGTTGTAGACCCCGGCATCCCCGAACACGTGGGCCCAGAACACCACCACGGACAGGATGAACGAGATCGCCACCCCCAGGATGGTGACGCTGTGCGCGCCGGTACGCCCGATCTGGCGGCCGAACAGCCCGGCGGCAATCGCGCCGAACAGCGGCGCCAGAACGATAAGCAGATAGATCGTATCCATGGCCCGTTATCCCTTCATTGCGTCCATGTCCTGGACGTTGATGGTTCCGCGGTTACGGAACAGCAACACCAGGATGGCGAGGCCGATGGCCGCCTCGGCCGCGGCGACGGTCAGGATGAAGAACACGAACACCTGGCCCGCGAGGTCCTGCAGGAAGAACGAGAAGGCGATGAAGTTGATGTTGACCGCGAGCATCATCAGCTCGATGCACATCAACAGCACGATCACGTTTTTCCGATTCAGGAAGATCCCGGCCACGCTGATGGAAAACAAAAGCGCGGCCAGCACCAGGTAGTGCTCTAGCGTAATCATGTTCTAGCCCTGAGTTCTTTCGGGGGCGGCTTCCGCCCCCGGTGTCCGGGTCCCGCCGCGCGCGGCCGGGATCCCCGATTGGGATTGCACTCGGTTTGCCTACTTGGATTCGTCCTCGCCGCCCGGCGCATCGGCCCCGGACCCCTGCCCACCCCGGCGCGGGGCCTTCTTCTTCTCCGACGCCATGGTGACCATGCGCACGCGACCCTCGCGCGAGACCGCCATCTGCTTGCCCGGATCGATGGACTTGTTGTCCGGACGCTTGCGCATGGTCAGCGAGATCGCGGCGATGATCGCGACCAGCAGGATCACCGCGGCAATCTCGAACGGATACACGTATTCGGTGTACAGGATCGCGCCCAGGGCCTCGGTATTGGCGTACTCGGGCCCGGCGCGTTCCGGGACGTCCATGGTGATGTAGCGGGTGATCACCAGCACCAGCACGGTGGCCATGGCCAGCGCGACCACGATGCCCACCGGCAGGTACTCGGTGAAGCCCTCGCGCAGCTTGGCCAGGTTGATGTCCAGCATCATCACCACGAACAGGAACAGCACCATCACCGCGCCGACGTACACCAGCACCAGCACGATACCGAGGAACTCGGCCTCCGCCAGCAACCACAGGGCGGCGGCCGCCACGAAACACAGCACCAGGAACAGCGCGGCATGTACCGGGTTGCGCACACTGATCATGGCCAGCGCGCCGCCCAGCAGGATCGCGCCGAACAGATAGAAAAGGACGAGCTCGAAGGTCATGAGGCGTTCCCTGCGTTACCGGTAGGGGGCATCGACCGCGCGCGCCTGCGCGATCTCTTTTTCGAAGCGATCACCAATGGCCAGGAGCTTGTCCTTGGTCATGATCTGCTCGCCCCGGTTCTCGAAGTGGTACTCGAAGATGTGCGTCTCGACGATGGAATCCACCGGGCAGGCCTCCTCGCAGAAGCCGCAGAAGATGCACTTGAACAGGTCGATGTCATAGCGCGTGGTGCGGCGCGTGCCGTCGGCGCGCTCCTCGGAATCGATAGTGATCGCCAGCGCCGGGCAGACCGCCTCGCACAGCTTGCAGGCGATGCAGCGCTCTTCCCCATTGGGGTAGCGGCGCAGGGCATGCAGGCCCCGGAAACGCGGCGACATCGGAGTCTTCTCGTCCGGGTACTGCACGGTGAACTTGCGACTCAGCAGGTACCGCCCGGTCAGGCGCAGCCCCAGCAGCAGCTCGAAGAACAGGAAACTCTTGAAGAAACGGCGCACGGCTTTCATCTCGAACTCCTCACGCGAACCACGGGCCGACGTTGAAGGCGACCAGCACGCCCTCGACGAACAACCAGACGATGGTCACCGGGATCAGGACCTTCCAGCCCAGGCGCATGATCTGGTCATAGCGATAGCGCGGGAAGGTGGCGCGGAACCACAGGAAGGCGAACAGGAAGATCGCGGTCTTGAACAGGAACCAGTGGATCCCGTGATCCAGCAACGAACCGATCACCGGCAGATCGAAGGCGGCCGCCGGCAGGATCCCCTGGAACGGCGACAGCCAGCCGCCGAGGAACAGGATCGCGGTCAGCGCCGAGATCAGGATCATGTTGGCATATTCCGCGAGGAAGAACACCGCGAACGCCATGCCCGAGTATTCCACATGGAAACCCGCGACGATCTCGGACTCGCCTTCCGCGACGTCGAACGGGGCGCGGTTGGTCTCCGCGATCCCGGAGATGAAATACACGAAGAACATCGGCAGCAGCGGGAGCAGGAACCAGTGGTACATGCTCCCCGACTGCGCCTCGATAATCCCGCCCACGTTCAGGGTGCCGGCGGCCATCAGCACCCCGACCAGGGCAAAGCCCATCGCGATCTCGTAGGACACCAGCTGCGCGGCCGAACGCAGCGAACCCAGCAGCGCGTATTTCGAGTTCGAGGCCCAGCCGGCGATGATGATGCCGTACACACCCAGCGAGGTCAGCGCCAGCAGGTACAGGAGTCCGGCATTCACATCCGCCAGCGCCCCGCCCTCGAAGAACGGCACCACCGCCCAGGCGGCCAGGGCCGGGGCGATCGTCAGTACCGGCGCGCTCAGGAACAGAAAGCGGTTGGCGTTGGTCGGGAGGATGACCTCCTTGGTCAGCAGCTTCAGCGCATCCGCGATCGGCTGCAGCCAGCCCCGCGGGCCGACCCGGTTCGGGCCCACCCGCACGTGGGCGTAGCCAATCACCTTGCGCTCGGCAAAGGTGGTGTAGGCCACGGCCAGCATCAGCGGGATCACGATCAGCTGAATGCCGATCAGGATCTGCATCACGGTCGGCAGGCTGTAGAAGAGGTTCATCATCCAGTCGAACATGTCTTAAGTCCCTCAGGCCCGCGCCAGCGCGACCGTGGTGTTCGGCAGGCCGAGGGCCCCCATCGCCGCGGAGCCCGCGAAGGTCACGGCCAGGCCCGGCGGTACCGAATCGTCCAGCAGCAGGGTCAGTTCCGTCTCGGCCTTGCCCTGACGCAGCCGCACGCGACTGCCGTGGGCATGCCCGCCGGCGGAGTCGGGGTGCACCAGCACGCTCTCCGCCAGTTGCCCCTCGGGGCTGGTCTGCAACGGCTCGGCGCGGCGAAGCAGCGGATCGCCGCTGTAGAGAGCGGCCGCCTGCACGCGCTGAAGGCCCTCGCCGCTGCCGGCCTCGGGCAGTTCCACATGCACCTTGTTCAGGTTGACGCCCGTGTCGAAGCTGGCATCGGCCAGCTGCCCCTTCAGCTCGTCCCGCACCGCAGGCGAGTCGAGATAATCGAAGCCGGCCTGCTCCAGCAGGTTGCCCAGCACACGCCACACCTTCCACCCGGGGCGCGCGTCATCCGGCGTGCGCGCGGCGGCGCGGAAGCTCTGCCAGCGACCCTCGGCGTTCACGAAGGTTCCGGAGTGCTCGAAGCTGGTGGCGATCGGCAGCAGAACATCGGCGACCGCCTCGAGGTCCTCGTTCGCGAAACTGGTGAGTGCGACGACCAGCCCGGCCTGTTGCAGGGCCGCGCGGAAGGCGACCGGGTCGGCGCCGTCACGCCCCGGCTCGAGCCCGGCGATCACGAAGGCGTCGCGGCCCTGTTCCAGCATCGCGGCGGCATCGGCGCCGGCAGTCTCCAGCTCGCGGCCGGCCGGACCGCGATGCGGCAGTACACCCGCGAGCCATGCGCCCCCGGCATTGGCGCCCTGCGGGAGGTAGCCCAGGCTCGCCCCGGTATGCTTGGCGATCCAGCCGGCCAGGGCCCGCAACGTGGAGAAGGCCGGCCCCTGCATCGCGGCAGCCCCGAGCAGGACGTGACCCTGCTTCGCGTCCAGCAGGGCCCGCGCGGCGCGTTCGAAGGCCTCGCGCGTGGCGGGGTCGTCGGTCCCGGCCGCCTTGACGACCTTTTCCAGCTTCTTCGGCAGCGCCTTGCCGGCCGCGGCGATCTGTCCGGCGACCCCGGCCAGCGCCAGCACCTGGTCGTGCGCGTCACCGACCAGCTGGGCCTGCACCGGATAGGTCAGATCCAGCAGCATGTCGTTGATCAGGCTGACCCGGGCACCACGCGAGGCGGCCTTGCGCAGGCGGTGCGCAATCAGCGGCTGCTCGCGACGCGGGTTGCTGCCGACCAGCAGGACGCCATCGGCGTTTTCCAGATCGCCGATCGCGGCACCCAGATAGGGGAACAGCGGCGCTGCGGCCTCGTCGCGGAAATCGCGCTGGTTCACGCGGTGATCGATATCGGTCACACCCATGCCGCGCAGCACCTTCTGCGCGAGATAGTGCTCCTCCAGCGAGAGCGAAGGCGACAACAGGGCGCCGATGCGCTCCGGAGCGACCTCTTTGAGGCCCTCGACCGCATAGCTCAGCGCGGTCTCCCAGGAGACCTCCTGCCACTGGCCATCGACCTTGATGCGCGGACGGGTCAGGCGATCCTCGGCGTACAGGCCCGTGTAGCTGAAACGGTCGCGGTCGGAGATCCAGGTCTCGTTGACGGCCTCGTTCTCGCGCGGGACCACGCGCATCGCGCGGCCGTCATCGGTATGCAGGAACAGGTTGGAGCCCACGGCATCGTGCGGGGCAATGGTGGCGGCCTGGGCATATTCCCAGGCACGCGCGCCATAGCGCGACGGCTTGGCGGTCAGCGCGCCCACCGGGCACAGGTCGATCACGTTGCCCGACAGCTCGTGGGCGACGGTCTTCTCGACGTAGGTGCCGATGCGCATGTGCTCGCCGCGCCCGGTCGCCCCCAGCTCGCGCACCCCGGCGATCTCCTCGCCGAAGCGCACACAGCGGGTGCAGTGGATGCAGCGGGTCATCTCGGTCTCGATCAGCGGACCGATGTCCTTGTCCTTCACCACGCGCTTGGCCTCGGTGTAGGTGGACACGCTCTCGCCGTAGCCCATGGCCACGTCCTGCAGCTCGCACTCGCCGCCCTGATCGCAGATCGGGCAATCCAGCGGGTGGTTGATCAGCAGGAACTCCATGGTCCCCTTCTGCGCGCGCAGCGCCAGCGGGGACTGGGTGTACACCTTCATCCCGTCCATCACGGGCGTCGCACAGGCCGGCAGCGGCTTCGGCGCCTTCTCCACCTCCACCAGGCACATGCGGCAGTTGGCCGCCACCGACAGCTTCTTGTGATAGCAGAAGCGCGGGATGCGGATATCGGCATCATCGGCGACGTCGATGAGCATGGCGCCCTTTGGCGCCTCCACCGTACGGCCGTCAATCTCGATGCTGACCAGATCCTGTTTCTGATCCTGACTCATGCTCGATTCCTGATGCGATGGCGCGGTAGAGCGTCAGGCGGCGTCTGCCACCGGGCTCCGGCCGTGCTGGATGTAGTATTCGAATTCGTGGCGGAAGTGCTTGACGAAGCTGCGCACCGGCATGGCCGCGGCGTCGCCCAGGGCGCAGATGGTGTGCCCCTCGATCTTGCTCGCCACGTCGTCCAGGCGTTCCAGGTCCTCGGGACGGCCCTGGCCTTCCACGATGCGGGTCAGCATGCGGTAGAGCCAGCCGGTCCCCTCGCGGCAGGGCGTGCACTGGCCGCAGGACTCGGAGAAGTAGAAACGCGAGATGCGCTGCAGGGCCTTGACCATGTCGGCGGTCTCGTCCATCACGATCACCGCGCCGGAACCCAGCATGGAGCCGGCATGGGCGATGGAGTCGAAGTCCATGTTCGCCTGCAGCATCGCGTCGCCCGGGACCACCGGCACCGAGGAGCCGCCCGGGATCACCGCCTTCAGCTTGCGGCCGTTCAGCACCCCGCCGGCCATCTCGAGGAGATCCTTGAACGGCGTGCCCAGCGGGATCTCGTAGTTGCCCGGCTTGTTCACATGCCCGGAGACGGAGAACAGCTTCTCGCCACCCGACTTGGGCACGCCGAGATCCGCGAACCACTGGCCACCATTCCGAATGATGGACGGGATGGACGCCAGCGACTCGGTGTTGTTGATCGTGGTCGGCTTGCCGTACAGACCGAAGTTGGCCGGGAACGGCGGCTTGAAGCGCGGCTGGCCCTTCTTGCCCTCCAGCGACTCCAGCAGGGCCGTCTCCTCGCCACAGATGTAGGCGCCCGCGCCCAGCGACGGGTGGAGATCGAAGTCGACCCCGGACCCGAAGATGTCCTTGCCCAGATAGCCGGCCTCGTAGGCCTCTTTCAGCGCCGCGGTGAAGCGCGTGTTCACCTCGTCCATGAACTCGCCGCGCATGTAGTTGTAGCCCACGGTCGCGCCAATGGCGTAGCCGGCGATCGCCATGCCCTCGATCAGGGCATGCGGGTTGTACATCAGGATCTCGCGGTCCTTGCAGGTGCCCGGCTCGGATTCGTCCGAATTGCAGACGATGTACTTCTGGCCCGGGGTGTTGCGCGGCATGAAGGACCATTTGAGCCCGGTCGGGAAGCCCGCGCCGCCGCGGCCGCGCAGGTTGGAGGTCTTGACCTCCTCGATCACGTCCTCGGGGGCCATCTTGCCCTTGTAGACCTTCTCCAGCGCCTGGTAGCCGCCGACGCTCTTGTAGGTCTCGAGCGAGGCCGGATCGTCCAGGTAGCGGGTCGCAAAGCAGATCTGGTTGGCCATGCTACTTCTCCAGACCGTCGAGGATCTCGTCGACCTTCTCGGGCGTGAGATTCTCGTAGTAGACGTGATCCACCTGCATCATCGGGGCGCCACAGCAGGCCGCCAGGCACTCCTCTTCCATCTTCAGGTAGAACTTGCCGTCCGGGGTGCTCTCGCCGAGCTTGATGCCGAGACGGTTCTCCAGATGCTCGATGATCTGCTCCGAGCCGCGCAGCATGCAGGAAATGTTGTTGCACACCATGATCGTGTGCTTGCCGACCGGCTCCAGCTCGTACATCGAGTAGAACGAGCCCACCTCGTAGACCGCGATCGCCGGCAGGCCGAGGTACTCGGCGACGGCGTCCATTTTGGCGGTGGAGAGATAGCCATCCTCGTGCTGCACCGCGCGCAGGGCGCCCAGCACCGCAGAG
The DNA here is from genome assembly GCF_000377445.1 of Thioalkalivibrio sp. ALE9. Classification (NCBI taxonomy): domain Bacteria; kingdom Pseudomonadati; phylum Pseudomonadota; class Gammaproteobacteria; order Chromatiales; family Ectothiorhodospiraceae; genus Thioalkalivibrio; species Thioalkalivibrio sp. ALE9. Next base: position 16,011 of record NZ_KB898137.1, on the reverse strand, counting down.
CGCTTCTGGTCTTCGGGATAGCGCGCCAGCCAGGCGTCGATCTCTTCGCGCTCGTGGTCGCTGAGCTCCACCTTCTTGCCGGCGGGCTTGTGGAAGGCGACGGTTTTCTGTTCGGCAGCCATCAGCGGTCGATCTCCCCGAATACGATGTCCTGGGTCCCGATAATGGCGACCACATCGGCCAGCATGTGGCCGCGCGCCATCTCGTCCAGCGCGGACAGGTGCACAAAGCCCGGCGGGCGAACCTTCAGGCGATAGGGCTTGTTGGAACCATCGGAGACCAGATACACCCCGAACTCGCCCTTCGGATGCTCCACCGCGGCGTAGGCCTCGCCTTCCGGCAGGCACATGCCCTCGGTGAACAGCTTGAAGTGGTGAATCAGGGCCTCCATGTCGGCCTTCATCTCCTCGCGCTTCGGCGGGGTGATCTTGTGATCCTCCAGCAGCACCGGGCCCGGGTTCTGGCGCAGCCAGTCCACGCACTGACGGATGATGCGGTTGGACTGGCGCATCTCCTCGATGCGCACCAGATAGCGGTCGTAGCAGTCGCCGTTGACGCCCACCGGGATATCGAAATCGAGGCGGTCATAGACCTCGTAGGGCTGCTTCTTGCGCAGGTCCCACTCGATGCCGGAGCCGCGCAGCATTGGACCGGTAAAGCCCAGCTGCTTGGCACGGTCGGGATCGACCACGCCGATGCCCACGGTGCGCTGCTTCCAGATCCGGTTGTCGGTCAGCAGGGTCTCGTATTCGTCCACGCAGCCGGGGAAGCGCTCGGTGAAGGCCTCGATGAAGTCCAGCAGCGAGCCCTGGCGGATTTTATTCAGGTCATCCACCACTTCCTGGGATTTCCAGGAGGACGGCTGATACTTGGGCATCGTGCCCGGCAGGTCGCGCGCGACGCCGCCCGGACGGTAATAGGTCGCGTGCATGCGCGCACCCGAGACCGCCTCGTAGCAGTCCATCAGGTCCTCGCGCTCGCGGAAGGCATACAGGAACACCGCCATCGCGCCGATATCCAGCGCGTGGGCACCCAGCCACATCAGGTGATTCAGGATGCGGGTGATCTCGTCGAACATCACCCGGATGTACTGCGCCCGCAGCGGGGCCTCGATGCCCAGCAGCTTCTCCATCGCCAGCACGTAGCCGTGCTCGTTGGCCATCATCGACACGTAGTCGAGACGGTCCATGTAGCCGATGGACTGGTTGTACGGCTTGCTCTCGGCGAGCTTCTCGGTGCCGCGGTGCAGCAGGCCGATATGCGGGTCGGCGCGCTGCACGACCTCGCCGTCCATCTCCAGCACCAGACGCAGCACGCCGTGGGCGGACGGATGCTGCGGCCCGAAGTTCAGGGTGAAGTTGCGAATCTCAGGCATTCTCGGCTCCTTCGCCCGGCTTCTCGCCCTCGCTGTAGCGATGGTCGTCGCGGATCACCTTGGGCACCAGCACGCGCGGCTCGATGGTCACCGGCTGGTACACCACGCGCGCCTGTTCGGCGTCGTAGCGCATCTCGACATGACCAATCAGCGGGAAATCCTTGCGGAACGGATGCCCGACGAACCCGTAGTCGGTGAGGATGCGGCGCAGGTCCGGATGCCCGGAGAACAGGATCCCGAACAGGTCGAAGGCCTCGCGCTCGAACCAGTTGGCCGAGGCCCAGACCTCCACCAGCGACTCGATCTCGGGAAATTCCTCATCGTCCAGCCAGGCCCGCATGCGGACGCGGCGGTTGTGCGCCACCGACAGGAGGTGGGCCACCACGGTGAAGCGCGGCCCGTCCCAGTTGGAATCTTCCGGCGCGTCATCGAAGGTGAAGCGACCCGAGGTCGCAGCCTCGACTCCCCGGGAGAAGCCCGTATTGGTGGCGGAATCGGTACCCCACTCGTCCTGGCCGTATTCGAGGTAATCCACCCCGCACAGGTCGATCAGGATCTCGAAACCCAGCGCATCACGAAGCTTCTCGCCCGCCTCGCGCCAGGACCCGGGCGTGATATCGACGGTGATCTCGTCGTTCGCCTCGTGCAGGCTTTCCAGGGCATCGCCCAGTTCCGCCCGCAGGGCGTCGATCCAGTTGTCTTGTTCAGCCATCGGAAACCCCGGGTGCGTCAGCGCGCGATGGTGTTCGTGCGCCGGATCTTGTTCTGCAGCTGGATGATGCCGTAGAGCAGCGCCTCGGCCGTCGGCGGGCAACCCGGCACGTAGACATCCACCGGCACGATGCGGTCGCAGCCGCGCACGACGGCGTAGGAGTAGTGGTAGTACCCGCCCCCGTTGGCACAGGAGCCCATGGAGATCACCCAGCGTGGCTCGGGCATCTGGTCGTAGACCTTGCGCAGGGCCGGGGCCATCTTGTTGACCAGGGTGCCGGCGACGATCATCACGTCCGACTGGCGCGGACTGGGCCGGAAGATAATCCCGAAGCGGTCGAGGTCATAGCGCGCCGCACCGGCGTGCATCATCTCCACCGCGCAGCACGCCAGGCCGAAGGTCATCGGCCACAGGGAGCCGGTACGGGCCCAGTTGATGAGCTTGTCCGCCGAGGTCGTGACGAAGCCCTTTTCAAGAACGCCTTCTATTCCCATTCCAGCGCCCCCTTCTTCCACTCGTAAATGAAACCGACCACCAGAATGACGAGAAACAGCGCCATCGCAAGAAGCCCGAACAGGCCAATGGTGTCTAGCGACACTGCCCACGGGAACAGGAAGGCGATCTCCAGATCGAAGATGATGAACAGGATCGCCACCAGGTAGAAGCGCACATCAAACTTGAGCCGCGAGTCCTCGAAGGCCTCGAAGCCGCACTCGTAGGGCGAGTTCTTGGCGGCGTCCGGCTTGCGCGGACCCACCGCCATACCGACGATCAGCGGTACGATCCCGATCACGATGCCCACTGCGATGAACAGCAGGATGGGTAGATAACCTTCCAGCATTTCTCTCTCCCGTACGCCGCCTCTGGCGGGCAGGTTCGCGAGGCGTCGCGTGGATCGGGCGCGCCGGCGAGCCGTTCAGCGTTGCTGGTTGAAAGCGCGGGTACGGACCGCCCTCGTGGAGACGAGACAGGACCGCACACCGGGCACGGAGTCTAGGTGATGCCCAAAAACGGTGTCAAGTATTCGTAATTTTATAAGACGCTGATTTTATTGTTATTTGGCCCGGGCACTCAGGAACAGAGAGCAACCCGGGCCATCCAGAATTTGGTGCAGATGGTGGGACTCGAACCCACACGGCTTGCGCCACTACCCCCTCAAGATAGCGTGTCTACCAATTCCACCACATCTGCCGTTTGGTACAGGTACCCGGGATCAGTCGGGCACGTCGGCCGGCCGGCCGGATTGCGGGGTATCGCCCGCGGGCTCCTGCCCCGGGACCACCTCGCGCGGAAGATCCGGCGGACCGTCACCTTCCTCTTCCATGGCCTCCATCTGGTCCAGCAGGCTCTCGGCCTCCGGGCTGGAGGCGGCCAGATAGGCCAGTGTCAGGCTATTCAGGAAGAACACCACCGCCAGAAACGCGGTCGAACGGCTCAGAAAGTTGGCCGAACCGGCCGCCCCGAACACCGTTGCCGAAGCCCCGCTGCCGAAGGCGGCGCCAGCATCGGCCCCTTTGCCGTGTTGCATCAGGATCAGCGCGATCAGGCCGATCGAGACCGCGACCTGGACAACCAGGAGCAGGCCGTAAATCATGCTGCGACTCGCTCGCCCGCGGCACGGACGATGGCGGTGAACCCGTCGGCATCCAGCGAGGCGCCGCCGATGAGACCGCCGTCGATATCCTCCAGCGCCAGCAGCCCGGATGCATTGTCGGCCTTCATGCTGCCGCCGTAGAGAATGCGCAGCTCCGCGGCGATGCGCGGGTCGCGGCCGGCGACGCGATTACGGATGAAGGCATGCACCTCCTGGGCCTGTTCCGGCGTGGCGGTCAGCCCGGTGCCGATCGCCCAGACCGGCTCGTAGGCCACCACGGCACTGGCGAAGGCCTCGACCCCGGCCGCGTCCAGCACCGCATCCAGCTGCTCGGCCACGACGCTCTCGGTACGGCCACCCTCGCGGTCGTCCTTCTGCTCGCCGACACACAGGATCGGAATCAGGCCGGCCGCCTGGGCCGCAACGAATTTCGCGGCCACCCAGGCACTGTCCTCGTTCTGCCGCTCACGGCGCTCGGAGTGCCCGACGATCACGTAACGGCAGCCGACCTCGGCCAGCATGGCGCCGGCCAGTTCGCCGGTGTAGGCGCCCTTCTCCTCGTCCGAGCAATCCTGGGCACCCACCGCAATGGGGCCGCCCGAGAGGTCGTCGGCGATTTCGGCGAGGTAGACCGCGGGCGGACACACCGCCACGTCCACGCCCCGGATATCGCCCAGGCTGCCCTTCAGGGCGCTCAGGAGCGCGCGGTTCGCGTCCCGCGAACCGTTCATCTTCCAGTTTCCGGCGACCAGCGGCGTGCGCATGCGGATCTTCCTCCTGCGGTCGGACGCACCCCATGGATAGACGGGGTCCGATCATGATGATTAGAGCGGCGGGATGTTACCGGCGCACCGGGAGCAAATCAACCAAGCCGGCACGCGCCACGCCGGCGGCGCCCGGCGCGGGGTGACGCAGGGAGAGCCGCCCGCGGGCGCCGAGGGCGTCAGATCGCCGCGCGGATACTGTCGGCGATGCGCTCAGCGGCCGAGCGGGTCTCGTTCGCGTCCTCGCCCTCGACCATCACCCGCACCAGCGGTTCGGTACCCGAGGGACGCAGCAGCACCCGACCGCGCTGGCCCAGCTGACCCTCGACCGCGGCAACCTCCGCGCGTACCGGCTCGGCCTCCAGGCAGCCCGAAGCGGCACCGCTGACGGGCACATTGATCAGGCACTGCGGGAGCTTGGGGATCGCCGCGGCCAGCGCCGACAGCGGCTGGCCGGTGCGATGCATCAGGTGGGCGACCTGCAGCGCCGCGACCGTGCCATCACCGGTCGTGGTGTGCTCGAGGCAGACGATGTGGCCCGACCCCTCGCCACCCAGGGTCCAGTCGCGACGCCGGAGCTCCTCCAGCACGTAGCGATCCCCGACCTTCGCGCGCACGAACGGGATGCCGGCGCCATTCAGGGCCTGCTCCAGGCCGAGGTTGGTCATCAGCGTCCCGACCACCCCACCATCGAAGCCCCCGCTCTGCTGCCGCGCCAGCGCCAGGATGCCGAGGATCTGATCGCCGTCCACGACCGTGCCATCGGCATCGGCCAGGATCACGCGGTCACCATCGCCGTCCAGGGCAATCCCGAGGTCCGCCCCGCTGGCGCGCACCTGCGCCGCCACCTTCTCGGGGTACAGGGCGCCCACGCCCTCGTTGATGTTGTAGCCGTCAGGACTCGCGCCAAGGATCTCGACACGGGCGCCCAGCTCCTCGAATACATGCGGGGAGACGTTGTAGGTGGCCCCATGGGCGCAGTCGATCACCACCTTCATGCCGCGCAACTCGGAGCGCGCCGGGATGGCGCTCTTGCAGAACTCCACATAGCGCCCGGCCGCATCGCTGATGCGCACGGCCTTGCCCAGTCGCGCCGCGTCGATCGGCTGCGCCGGCTGATCCAGGCGCGCCTCGATCGCGGCCTCGGTCGCATCCGGCAGCTTGTCGCCCTCGGGCGTGAAGAACTTGAACCCGTTGTCGTGGAACGGGTTGTGCGAGGCGCTGATCACGATGCCCGCGGTCGCACGGAAGGTATGGGTCAGGTAGGCGATCGCGGGCGTGGGCATCGGCCCCAGCAGCGCGACATCCAGCCCGGCGGCCGACAGCCCGGCCTCCAGCGCCGACTCGAACATGTACCCGGACACCCGCGTGTCCTTGCCCACCAGCACCGGGCCCTGGCGCTGGCCGTTCTCGCCCAGCACCTCGCCCACGGCATAGCCCAGTCGCAGCGCAAACTCCGGCGTCATGGGCCACTCGCCGGTGCGCCCGCGAATCCCGTCCGTCCCGAAATACTTGCCCATCAGTTCCCTCGATTGTCCTGCTCTTCGCCGCCATCCGGCCGCAACTCCGAGTATAGCGCCAGCGCGTCGCGGGTCGCCGAGACGTTGTGCACACGCAGGACACGCGCCCCGGCCTGCGCCGCCAGCATCGCCGCCACGGCACTCCCCGGGTCCCGCTCGGCGACCGGGCGATCCCCCAGCAACTGGCCGATCATCGATTTGCGCGAAACGCCGACCAGCAACGGCAGGCCGGCCCCGGCCAGATGCGGCAGGCCACGAAACAGGGCGACGTTGTGCGCCAGGGTCTTGCCAAAGCCAAACCCCGGGTCTAGCAGGATCTGGCCTCGCGGCACGCCGGCGGCCCGCAATTCGCGCACCCGCTGGTCCAGAAAGGCCGCGATCTCGGTCACCACGTCGTCATAATGCGGCGCACGCTGCATCGACTGCGGCTCGCCCTGCATATGCATCGCGCAAAGCGCCACGCCATCCTCGCGCGCCGCCTCGACCGCCGCCTCCAGGGCCCCCTCGGCTCGGAAGCCGTTGACGTCGTTGAGCAACCCGGCGCCGGCCGCGACCGCCTCGCGCATCAACGCCGGCTTCATCGTATCCACGGACAGCGGCACACCGATTTCCGCGTGCAGCGCCTCGATCACCGGCAGCACCCGGCGGCGCTCCTCCTCCAGTGGTACCGGCTCCGCGCCGGGACGCGTGGACTCACCCCCCACATCGAGGAGATCCGCCCCCTCCGCGACCATGGCGCGGGCGCGCGCCAGGGCCTCTTCGACCCGGGCATATTGCCCGCCATCGGAGAACGAGTCCGGGGTCACATTGAGGATACCCATGATGCGTGGCCGCCCCAGGTCCAGGCGGCGCGCTCCGCATTGCAGCACGGGTGCATCGGTCGGCACGATCTTTCTCCTTTGCCACCAACGACAAAGGCCGCCAGGAAAGGGCCTGGCGGCCTGGGTTCGACGCGTCGGCGGGGGCCCCACTCAGGACTGCGGCGCGGGCCCGCCTACAACACCCTTGTTGTCGTCGTCATCGCGACCTTCGGAGCCGTCACCCGAGCCACTGGCGTCGGACTCCTCGCCGGCCTGCGCGGTACCGCCGGGGCCGCCGCCGCTGTCCCAGTCGGCGGGTTCGCGGGGTTCGCGCCCGGCCATGATGTCCTCGATCTGCTTGTCGTCGATGGTCTCGTACTTCACTAGTGCCTGGGCCATCGCATGCAGCTTGTCGATGTTGTCCACCAGGATCTGCTTCGCGTGCTGGTAATTCGTGTCGATGATCTGGCGCACCTCGGCGTCGATCTCGCGCGCGGTCTCGTCGGACATCGGCTTGGACTTGCCCATCTGCCCGCCCAGGAAGGGATGCCCCTCTTCCTCGCCGTAGTCCAGCGGGCCCAGCTTGTCCGACAGGCCCCACTTGGTGACCATATTGCGCGCGATCTGGGTGGCACGCTCGATGTCGTTGGAGGCCCCGGTGGTCACCTTGTCGTGGCCGAAGATGATCTCTTCCGCCAGGCGCCCACCGAACAGGCTCGCCAGCTGGCTTTCCAGGCGCGTCTTCGAGTGGCTGTAGCGGTCTTCCTCCGGCAGGAACATGGTCACCCCGAGGGCGCGCCCGCGCGGGATGATGCTGACCTTGTACACCGGGTCATGCTCCGGCACCGTCAGGCCGACGATCGCATGCCCGGCCTCGTGATAGGCGGTCAGCTTCTTCTCGTCCTCGGACATCACCATGGACTTGCGCTCGGCGCCCATCATGATCTTGTCCTTGGCGCGCTCGAAGTCGGACATATCCACCAGGCGCTTGTTGGCCCGGGCCGCGAACAACGCCGCCTCGTTGACCAGGTTGGCCAGATCCGCCCCGGAGAAGCCCGGCGTACCACGGGCAATCAGGTCCGGGCGCACATCCTCCGCGATCGGGGTCTTCTTCATGTGGACCTTGAGGATCTGCTCGCGGCCGCGCACGTCCGGCGGCGGCACCACCACCTGGCGGTCGAAGCGGCCCGGGCGCAGCAGCGCCGGGTCCAGCACGTCCGGGCGGTTGGTCGCGGCGATCACGATGACCCCCTCGGTGCCCTCGAAGCCGTCCATCTCGACCAGCAGCTGGTTCAGCGTCTGCTCGCGCTCGTCGTGACCACCGCCCATGCCGGCGCCGCGCTGGCGGCCGACCGCATCGATCTCGTCGATGAAGATAATGCAGGGAGCGTGCTTCTTGGCCTCGGAGAACATGTCGCGCACGCGCGAGGCACCCACGCCGACGAACATCTCGACGAAGTCGGAACCGGAGATGCTGAAGAACGGCACCTTGGCCTCGCCGGCGATGGCCTTGGCCAGCAGCGTCTTGCCGGTACCCGGAGAGCCCACCATCAGCACCCCGCGCGGGATCTGGCCGCCCAGCTTCTGGAACTTGGACGGGTCGCGCAGGAAGTCCACCAGCTCGGTGACCTCTTCCTTGGCCTCGTCGCAGCCGGCCACGTCACCGAAGCCGACCTTGACCTGGTCCTCCGACATCAGCTTGGCCTTGGACTTGCCGAAGGACATCGCGCCCTTGCCGCCGGCGCCACCGCCCTGCATCTGGCGCATGAAGTAGATCCACACGGCGATCAGCAGCAGGATCGGGAACCAGCTGATCAGGATGCTCATCAGCAGGGAACGCTCGGCCTCCTCGTGGGCATTGACCTCCACATTGTTCTGCAGCAGGTCGCCGATCAGGCCCGGGTCGTTCGGATTCACCGTGGTGAATCGCTGGCCTTCCAGCGTGGTGCCCTCGATCTTCTCGCCCTTGATGGTCACGTTATCCACGCGACCGCCCTGCACATCGCGGATGAACTCGGAGTAGGTAATGCTCCGCACATCCTGCGTCTGCTGCTGTGGGCCGAAGTTGTTGAAGACAGACATCAGGACGACGGCAATCACCGCCCAGATGATCAGGTTCTTGGCCAGACCGTTCAAAACGACACCTCGAAAAACATCAATCGTCAGTTGCAGGCAGCTTTACACATCCCGGGGCTCGCGTGCCAATACATACACTTCCCGTGACCGAGGCCGCGAGGCCTTCGGTTTGCGCACCTTGACCGAGCGAAACCGGCGGCGCACCTCGGCCAGGTAGGCATCGGAACCTTCGCCCTGAAACAGCTTGACCAGAAAAGCCCCCCGGGGGTTCAGAATCTGGGTGGCCAACTCCAGCGCCAGTTCACACAGATGGATGGAACGCGGCTGATCCACGGCATCCGTACCGGTCAGGTTGGGGGCCATATCGGAAAGCACAAGGTCGGCCGGCTCGTCCCCGAGCGCGCTCAGGATCGCATCCAGCACGGCGTCCTCGCGGAAGTCGCCGGTCACGATCTCCGCACCCGGCACGGGATCCATGGGCAGGATATCGGTCGCGACCAGGACCCCTTTGCGGCCGATCTTCTGCGCGGCGTACTGGGTCCAACCGCCCGGCGCCGCACCCAGGTCCACCACGCGCATCCCGGGCTTCAGCAGCCGGTCGCGCTCGTCGAGCTCCTGCAGCTTGTAGACCGCGCGCCCGCGGTAGCCCTCCTGCTGGGCCCGCTGGACGTAGGGGTCATCGAAATGTTCCTTCAGCCAGCGCTGGCTGGAGCGGCTACGCTTGGGCATGCCCGATCCTTGCGCCGGCACTCGGCGTGCTACAATTTTGGCTTTCCAACACCGAAAAACGGCCTCCCGTGAATCTGACCGACGCGCAACGCCGCCACCTGCGCAGCCTCGCCCATCCCCGCAAACCCGTCGTGACCATTGGCCGCAACGGGCTGACCGACGCGGTTCTGGCGGAACTGGAACTGGCGCTCACCCACCACGAACTGGTCAAGATCAAGGTGAATATCGGGGATCGCGAGGCCCGCAACGGGGCCGTCGAGGAACTGTGCGAGCGCACCGGCGCCGAGCGGATTCAGCGCATCGGTCATGTCGCCACCCTGTTCCGGCGCAACCCGGAGGACCCGAAGGTCTCGCTGGACCCGGCCTGACAGCCGGATACGGCGGCGTCAGTTGACGTAGCGGACCTCCAGGATCTCGTACTCCGTCTCCCCGCCCGGGGCCTGCACGGTGACCACATCGCCCTCTTCCTTACCGATCAGCGCCCGCGCGATCGGGGAAGACACCGAGATCATGTTGTTCTTGATGTCGGCCTCGTCCTCGCCCACGATCTTGTAGGTCACCTGGCGCCCGTCCTCGGTCGCCTCCAGCACCACCGTGGTGCCGAACACGACCTTGCCGGTCTGCGGCAGGGCCGTGACGTCGATGATCTGGGCATTGGAGAGCTTCGCCTCCAGCTCGCGGATGCGGCCCTCGATGAAGCTCTGCTGCTCGCGCGCGGCGTGATACTCGGCGTTCTCCTTGAGGTCACCATGCTCGCGCGCCTCGGAGATCGCGTTGACCACGCGCGGGCGGTCCTCGCCCTTCAGCTTCTTCAGCTCTTCCTTCATCTTTTCCGCGCCAGTCACGGTCAAGGGCGTCTTGTTCATGCGCTTTTCCCTCCGAGATTTTCCTGGTGGAGGTCCTGCAGCCGGAAGACGTCGTTCGCCCCCAGATGATCCAGGGCCTGCACGGTGGCCTTGGCCCCAGCAATGGTGGTGGTATAGCCCACCTTGTGCATCAGCGCCTCGCGGCGGATGGTGTAGGAGTCGGAGGTCGACTGCTTGCCCTCCACGGTGTTGATGATGAAGCTGATCTCGTCGTTCTTGATCATGTCCACGATATGCGGACGACCCTCGGTGACCTTGTTCACGCGGGTCACCGCGATCCCGGCCTCCTCCAGCACGTTCGCCGTGCCCCGGGTGGCCAGAACCTCGAAACCCAGCTCGACCAGGCGGCGCGCGACTTCACCCACCAGCGGCTTGTCGATCTCGCGCACGGACACGAAGGCCTTGCCGGTGGACGGCAGCAGCACGCCCGCCCCCAGCTGGCTCTTGGCGAAGGCCTCGGCGAAGCTGCGACCGACCCCCATCACCTCGCCGGTGGACTTCATCTCCGGCCCCAGGATCGGGTCCACGCCCTGGAACTTGGCGAACGGGAACACCGATTCCTTTACCGAGTAGTAATCGGGGTAGACCGCATCGCCCACGCCCTGCTCGGGCAGGGTCTGCCCGGCCATGCAGCGGGCGGCAATCTTGGCCAGCGGCCGGCCGACGCTCTTGGAGACATACGGCACGGTGCGCGAGGCGCGCGGATTGACCTCCAGCACGTAGATATCGTCGCCCTTGATCGCGAACTGGGTGTTCATCAGGCCGACGACCTTGAGCCCCAGCGCCATCTTGCGCACCTGCTCGACCATCTCGTCCTGTAGCGCCATCGACAGCGAGAACGGCGGCAGCGAACAGGCGGAGTCGCCCGAGTGCACGCCGGCCTGCTCAATGTGTTCCATGATCCCGCCGATGATCACGTTCTCGCCATCCGAGATGGCATCGACATCGACCTCGATCGCGTCATCCAGGAAACGATCCAGCAGCACCGGGGCATCGTTGGAGACGGACACCGCGTTCTGCATGTAGCTGCGCAGGTCCTCGCGGTCGCGCACGATCTCCATCGCGCGGCCACCGAGCACGTAGGACGGACGCACCACCAGTGGGTAGCCGATCTCGTCGGCCAGCTTCTCCGCCTCTTCCTCGCTGCGCGCGGTGCGGTTCGGCGGCTGCTTGAGTCCCAGCTTGTTCAGCAGGGCCTGGAAGCGTTCGCGGTCCTCGGCCAGGTCGATCGAGTCCGGGCTGGTGCCGATGATCGGCACGCCGGCCGCCTCGAGGTCACGGGCCAGCTTCAGCGGGGTCTGTCCGCCGTACTGCACGATCACGCCGGCCGGGTTCTCGGTCGCCACAACCTCCAGCACGTCCTCCAGGGTCAGCGGCTCGAAGTACAGGCGATCCGAGGTGTCGTAGTCGGTGGAGACGGTCTCCGGGTTGCAGTTGACCATGATGGTCTCGTAGCCGTCCTCGCGCATCGCCAGCGCCGCATGCACGCAACAGTAGTCGAACTCGATGCCCTGGCCGATGCGGTTCGGCCCGCCGCCCAGGACCATGATCTTCTGCTTGTCGGTCGGCTCCGCCTCGTTCTCCTCTTCGTACGAGGCGTACATGTAGGCAGTGGTGGTCGCGAACTCGGCCGCGCAGGTATCCACCCGCTTGTACACCGGGCGCACGCCCAGGCCGTGGCGGTGCTTGCGCACGGCCTTCTCGGTCTCGTTGAGGATCGTTGCCAGGCGCAGGTCGGAGAAGCCGCGCTGCTTCAGGCGGTACATCTCCTCGGCCTTGATGTCGCCCAGGATGCGGTCGCGCAGGCCCTTCTCGACATCCACCAGTTCCTGGATCTGGGCCAGGAACCAGGGATCGATCGCGGTCAGGTCGAAGATGTCCTGGATCGAGAAGCCGGCGCGGAAGGCATCGGCCACGTACAGCACCTGCTCCGGGCTGGGGTTGGCGAGCCGGGTGCGCAGCTGATCGACCACGTCGTCGGCATCCAGGTCAATGCGCTCGTCGAGACCGTCCATGCCGGTCTCCATCGAACGCAGCGCCTTCTGGAACGACTCCTGGAAGGTGCGGCCGATGGCCATCGCCTCGCCCACCGCCTTCATCTGCGTGGTCAGCCGCGCCTCGGCCTGCGGGAATTTCTCGAAGGTGAAGCGCGGGATCTTGGTGACCACGTAGTCGATGGACGGCTCGAACGAGGCCGGGGTCAGCCCGCCGGTGATCTCGTTTTTCAGCTCGTCGAGGGTGTAGCCCACCGCCAGCTTGGCCGCGACCTTGGCGATCGGGAAGCCGGTCGCCTTGGAGGCCAGCGCGGAGGAACGCGACACCCGCGGGTTCATCTCGATCACGATCATGCGCCCGTTCTCGGGGTTGATCGCGAACTGCACGTTGGAGCCACCGGTTTCCACGCCGATCTTGCGCAGCACCGCCAGCGAGGCGTCGCGCATGATCTGGTATTCCTTGTCGGTCAGGGTCTGCGCCGGGGCCACAGTGATCGAGTCCCCGGTGTGGATACCCATCGGGTCCAGGTTCTCGATGGAGCAGATGATGATGCAGTTGTCCGCCTTGTCGCGGACCACCTCCATCTCGAACTCCTTCCAGCCCAGCGCCGATTCCTCCAGCAACACCTGGTTTACCGGCGAGAGGTCGAGCCCGTTCTTGACGATGTACTCGAACTCCTCGCGGTTGTAGGCGATACCGCCCCCCGAGCCGCCGAGGGTGAACGACGGGCGGATGATTACCGGGAAGCCGATCTTCGGCTGGATCTCCTGCGCCTCCTCCCAGGAGTGCGCGAGCATCGCGGTCGGGGTGTCCAGACCGATATCGGCCATCGCCGCCTTGAAGTGATCGCGGTCCTCGGCCATGTCGATCGCCGCCTCGTTGGCGCCGATCATCTCCACCCCGAACTTCTCGAGCACGCCTTCCTTCGACAGGTCCAGCGCGCAGTTCAGCGCGGTCTGACCGCCCATGGTCGGCAGCACCGCATCCGGGCGCTCCTTCTCGATGATCTTGGCGACCGTCTCCCACTCCACCGGCTCGATGTAGGTGGCATCCGCCATCTCCGGATCGGTCATGATGGTCGCCGGATTGGAGTTCACCAGGATCACCCGGTAACCCTCCTCGCGCAGGGCCTTGCAGGCCTGGGCGCCGGAGTAGTCGAACTCGCAGGCCTGACCGATCACGATCGGGCCGGCCCCGAGGATCAGGATGCTCTGGATGTCGGTACGCTTGGGCATGTGACGGCTCTCGCAGGCTGTCGATATCGGAAATTCGGGAGGAGGAGCTTTAGCGACGCGCGGCGCGCATCATCTCGACGAAGTCGTCGAACGCCGGGGACACGTCGTGGGGGCCCGGGCTGGCTTCGGGGTGTCCCTGCAGGCTGAAGGCCGGGCAGTCGGTGCGGGCGATCCCCTGCAGCGTGCCGTCAAACAGCGACCGGTAGGTCGGCGTCAGCGTATCGGGCAGGTTGTCCTCGTCGATCGCAAAACCGTGGTTCTGCGACGAGATCATCACCCGCCCGCTTTCCTCGTGGCGGATCGGGTGGTTCGCCCCGTGGTGGCCGAACTTCATCTTCACGCTCTTGCCGCCGCTGGCGATCCCCAGCAGCTGATGCCCGAGGCAGATGCCGAACAGCGGCAGCTTGCGCTCGCAGATGTCGCGGATCGCCTCGATCGCGTAGGTGCAGGGTTCGGGGTCGCCCGGGCCGTTGGACAGGAACACCCCGTCGGGCTTCAGCTCCATCACCTCGTCCACCGGTGTCTCGGCCGGCACCACGGTCACGCGACAACCCCGGTCCGCCAGCTTGCGCAGGATGTTCTGCTTCATGCCGAAGTCGTAGGCCACCACATGAAATTCGGCCTGCTCCGGGACCACCCGGGCCGGCTCCTCGCCGAGCTGCCAGGTGCCCTCCAGCCATTCGTAGCGGCTGCGCGTGGTGACTTCGCGCGCCAGGTCCATGCCCTTGATGCCGGGAAACTCGCGCGCGGCGGCCAGGGCCGCTTGCTCGTCCACCTCACCGGCCTGGATGCAGCCGTTCAGCGCGCCCTTCTCGCGCAGAATGCGGGTCAGCTTGCGGGTATCGATCCCGCTGATCGCCACGATGCCGTGACGCAGCAGGTAATCCGGCAGCGACTCGCGCGAACGCCAGTTCGACACCAGCGGCGGCAGGTCGCGGATGATCAGCCCGGCGGCATAGGCGCGGGTGGACTCGTCATCCTCCGGGTTGGTACCGGTGTTGCCGATATGCGGATAGGTCAGCGTGACCATCTGCCGGTGGTAGGAGGGATCCGTCAGGATCTCCTGATAACCGGTCATCGCGGTGTTGAACACCACCTCGCCGACCGTCTGGCCCTGGGCGCCAATCGCCTGACCATGAAACACAGTGCCATCTTCCAGGACGAGCAGAGCGGGCGCGGACACAGGGGACCTCCGGATGGTCTGGGTCGGGGCCGCCAGGCGGTTCGCCGGCGGCGGTACTGCGATCGATTCGGGTCTTTGACCCGGCCTCGCCCGCACCGTTTCAACAGGGACAGGGCCCTGTTCTGGACAACGGTTCGGTGCTCGCGGGACGGGTACGGATACGCCTTCAAGTGTACGCGAGCGCCGCGCGCGGCGTCCAACGAGATGCCCGCTTGCGACGTCATCCGCCTCTCCGCTCCAGCCCGGCGATCGTTCATTCTATGCCGTTGGTGGCTGGCCCCCGTTCGTCGCCTGGTGTTTCACCTGCCTTCGGTCCGCCGCCTGCCTCGTGGTGGCTGGTCCTGGTTCAGCATCCGGTGTTTACGGTGCCTTCGGTCCGCATACTGCCTGGCGCTGACTCGCCAGCGCGCCCCGAGGTCCTTTCTTGCTTGCCCAAGAAAGTGAACCGTACCGACTTTTCCGGAGGCTCTGATCCTTGGGAGGATAGAGCGATGAGTGAGACGACACGGTATAGCCCGGAGGTCCGGGAACGGGCGGTGCGGCTGGTGTGGGAACACCAGGAGGAGTATTCGTCGCAGCATGCGGCGATCCAGTCGATTGCACCGAAGATTGGCTGCACGGGCGAGACGCTGCGGCTGTGGGTCCGCCGCGCGGAGCGCGAGCGGGACGATGCCTCGGCGTTGTCGGATAACGAACGGGCACGCCTGAAGGCGCTGGAGCGGGAGAACCGCGAGCTCAAGCGCAGCAACGAGATCCTGCGCAAGGCCTCGGCGTTTTTCGCCCAGGCGGAGCTCGACCGCCACGAGAAGTGATGCGGGCGTTCATCGACGCCCATCGCGAGGCCTACGGGGTCGAGCCGATCTGCCGCGAGTTGCCGATCGCCCCGTCGACCTACTACGAGCACAAGGCCCGGGAACGGGATCCCGGGCGGCTTCCCGCCCGCGTCCGGCAGGACGCGGCGCTGGACGCGAAGATCCACGACGTCTGGGAAGACAACTTCAGGGTCTACGGTGTGCGCAAGGTCTGGCATGCCCTCCGGCTGGAGGGCTGCGACGTCGCGCGTTGCAGCGTGGCGCGGCGGATGCGCGCCCTGGGTCTGCGCGGGGTGACGCGGGGCAAGGCCCCGCGCACCACCCGTCCGGCGCTCGGGATCGCGCTCCCG
>NZ_KB898136.1:47135-63326 GCF_000377445.1 Thioalkalivibrio sp. ALE9 | reverse complement strand
AGCGAGGCCTGATGCCGACAGGCGCTGCACTGAAACATCTTGCGCGGGCTGCCGTGCAGGACGCAGTGGGCTTGGCACCCGCAACGCGGGCAGCGGAAGCCGTCCGGCCATCGGGCCCGCTCCAGCGCCGCCTCGCACTGGGCCTCGGTGCCGTACTGGGCGATGAATGCCGGCAACGACATCCCCGGCTGAAACTGAATCCGATTCTGCGCCATGGTGGCACCCTCCGCTCGCTGTGTAGCCTCAGCGTACGCCCGGGGGTGGCTCACCCTGTGAGCCTGGCTGACTCTCGTCGCTAATCAGGTCGTCTGAACCCTCGATCAAAAAAAGCGTTGTGAACGGTTTCCCCGTCCGCCAACAGCACGACACGGAGATAGCGTCCTTCTGCCTCGTCTATCAAAGCCCATCGGCGGATCCGTTCATCGCCCTGCACTTCTTCGTACAGCGGCTCGTCGATCGCCTGAACGATCCATTCGTCCCGGATCATACGCCGATCGGGTCTTGCCCTTACGGCTTCGAAATAGCGTGTCGTCTTCTCCGCAACATCCTTGTTGGCGGTCGTGCTCCCTCAAGTCTTTCGGCGACCCCGCATCGCCGTCAAGTCCGTCACACCACTTTGCTGTAACGCGGCTGACCTTCGGTGCCCAGATAGGCGTCGAAGGCCATGGCCACATTGCGCAGGAGCAGGCGGCCGCGTGGCAGCACATCCAGCCGCCCTGCCTCGATGCGCACCAAACCGTCGGCCTGCATACCCTCCAGACGCCCCAGTGCGTCCGCGAAGACCTCGCCGAACACGATCCCGTGGCGCGCCTCGATCGCGGCAAAGTCGATCCGCGAGTGGCACATCAGCTCGCTGATCACGTCGCGCCGCAGGCGGTCGTCGGCACTCAGCTCCAGGCCCCGAAAGACCGGGAGGCGGCCCGCATCCAGGGGGGCGTAGTAGGCATCCAGCTCGCGCAGGTTCTGGCTGTAGGTCGCGCCGACCTTCCCGATGGCCGTGGGACCCAGCGCCACAAGGTCATACTCCGCACGGGTGGAATAGCCCTGGAAGTTGCGCTGCAGCGTCCCGGCTCGCTGTGCCTCGGCCAGCTCGTCGTCCGGCAAGGCAAAGTGATCCATCCCGATGTAGACGTAGCCCGCCGCGGTCAGCCGCTCGATGGTCGTCTCCAGGATCGCGAGCTTCTCGGCCGCATCGGGCAGGTCCGCCTCGCGAATCTGGCGCTGCGTCTTGAACATCTGCGGCAGGTGGGCGTAGTTGTAGATCGCCAGGCGTTCGGGGCGCAGTTCGAGGGCACGTTCCAGGGTGCGGGTGTAGGTCTCCACCGTCTGCAGCGGAAGCCCGTAGATCAGGTCGAAGTTGGTGGACTCGAACCCATGGGCCCGGGCCTGCTCGACGGCGCGCGCGGTGACCTCGAAGGGCTGGATGCGGTTGACCGCCCGCTGCACATCCGGATCGAAGTCCTGCACCCCGAGGCTGATGCGGTTGAACCCCAGTTCGCCCAGCAGCGGTATCGTCCCGGGTCGCACCGCGCGCGGGTCGATCTCGATGGAGAATTCGCGCGCGGCACTGTCGTCGAGGCGGAAGTGGCGCCCGAGCAATGCCATCACCAGGCGCAGATCCTCGTCCCCGAGATAGGTCGGCGTGCCCCCGCCGAAGTGCAACTGCCCCACCGTGCGCTCCGCATCAAACAGCTCGCCCTGCAGCTCGGCCTCGCGTTCGAGATACGCGAGATAGCGCTGTGCCCGCTGGTAGTTGCCGGTAATGACCTTGTTGCAGGCGCAATAGAAGCAGACCGTGTCGCAGAATGGGATATGCACGTACAGCGACAGCGGACGCGCCGGATCCGCCCCGTTCGTGGCCTGCGCCGCGTCGGCATACGCGCGGTCGTCGAAACCCTCGTGGAACTGGGGTGCCGTGGGATACGACGTGTAGCGAGGTCCGCTCACGTCATAGCGACGCAGGATCTCCGGATCAAATACCAGGCGCTGCTCCATCGGGTCCCCCTCGAGCGTGTACCGCCCATTTTCGGCATCGGATCGCCACAGGCTACGACCACGACCCGGTAGAGGGCTTGATACAGGTCAACAATCCGCCTTCGGGGGCAATCTCCCGCCTCGCGCACTGCCTGTGCTAGCCTTCCCGTCCCTGTTCGACACCCGCCACGCGAGAGCGCATGTCCCCCGACGAGTATTGCGAGGAGAAGGCCGCACAGAGCGGCTCCAGCTTCTACTACGCCTTTCGCTTTCTGGAGCCCGACCGGCGCCGCGCCATCACAGCGCTGTACGCCTTCTGCCGGGAAGTGGACGACATCGTCGACGAGGTCCGCGAGGAGAGCGTCGCCCGGACCAAGCTGGACTGGTGGCGCCAGGAGATCGAACGCCTGTTCGCGGGCGAACCCCGTCATCCCATCTCCCAGGCACTGCAGCCCCACATCGCCGCCTTCGACCTGGGCCGCGAATATTTCGACGAGATCATCGACGGCATGCAGATGGATCTCGACTACGACAGCTACCCGGATTTCACCACCCTGTCGCTGTACTGCTATCGCGCCGCCAGCGTGGTCGGCATCCTGTCCGCCCACATCTTCGGCTACAGCGACCGGCGTACCCTGAAGTACGCCCACGACCTCGGCATGGCCCTGCAGCTCACCAACATCCTGCGCGACGTCCACGAGGACGCCATGCGCGGCCGCGTCTATATCCCGCTCGATGAGCTGCGCAAGCACGGGGTCAAACCCGAGGAGTTCCAGGTCAACATCACCGATGACCGTCATCGCGCCCTGTTCGCGGAACAGGCCGAACGGGCGCGGCGCTACTACGACAGTGCCGAGGAACACCTCCCCGCTGCCGACCGCTATCCCCAGCGCCCGGGCCTGATCATGGCGGCGATCTACCGCACCCTGCTGGACGAGATCGAGGACGACGGCTTCCGTGTTCTGGAACACCGCGTACGCCTGACCCCGATCCGCAAGCTGTGGATCGCCTGGCGCACCGCCCGGCGCCTGAAACGCGAGCATCGCCGCCGCGCGGCCTGACGCCATGGCCTCCAGCCCTCCCGCGAACCCTGTCGCCGTGGTCGGCGCGGGCTGGGCCGGCCTGACCGCAGCCCTTGCCCTGGCTCGCGCCGGACAGCCCGTACACCTGATCGAGGCCGGCCGGATCCCCGGCGGGCGCGCCCGCAGCCTCGAGCTGGACCACACCCCACTGGACAACGGCCAGCACATCCTCGTGGGGGCCTGCCAGCAGACCCTGGAACAGATCCGCGCGGTCGGTATCGACCCCGACTCGGCCTTTCACGCCGTGCCGTTCGGCCTGCGATTGTTCGACCCCGACCGCCGGCCAGCATCCCCGGCCTTCGCGCTCGAGCCCCGCTCGCCCCGGCTGCCGGCCCTGGCCACGGCCCTCTATCGCTCCCTCCCCGGCCACGCCACCGGCATCCGGCTGCGCGCCCTGTTCGGCGCAGCGGCCCTGCTGCACCGTCCCCTGCGACACGACCTGCCGGTACTCGACTGGCTGCAGCGCCGCCACCAGCCGGAAGCCCTGATCGAGCGGCTGTGGGACCCCCTGTGCCTGGCGGTGATGAACACTCCGACCCGCCTGGCCTCCGCGCGGATCTTCCAGAACGTGCTGCGACGGGCCCTGAATCACGGGCCGGAGGCCGCCCGCCTGCTGATCCCTGCGCGGCCCCTGGGCGAGGTGTTCCCCGACGCCGCCATCCGCGAGCTTCGGGCCCGGGGTGCGCGCGTGGACCTTGGCCGCCGCATCACGATGATCCAGCGCGACGCGACACGCCCGGATGCCCCTTATCGACTGCACGATCGCCAGGGCGACACCAGCAACGCCCGCGCGCTGATCCTGGCCACCACGCCCACCGCCACCGCCAGCCTGTTGCCAGCGGACGCTCGATGGGGCGCCACGCATCAGGGGCTCAAGGCCATGGGCGCACGCAGCATCTGCACCGTCTACCTGCGCTACCCGCGGCGGTTGACGGACCGGCCCCCTCTCCAGGGGCTGCTCGGCCAGCATGGCCAGTGGCTGATCCCCCGGCACGTCGCGGGCGCCCCGCACTGGCTGGCTGTCGTGATCTCGGCCGCCGACGACCTCGAACCGTTGACGGCGGATGCCCGATGGCGCACCGTCGCCCGCTCGCTGGCACGGACCTTTCCCGAGCTGGGGGAGCCCGCAGCCGGTCACTGCGTCTGCGAGCGCCGCGCGACGGTGGACGCCAGGGTCGATCTGGATCGGCACCGTCCACCGCCCCGCACGCCCTGGCCCGACTGCTACCTGTCAGGGGATTACCTGACCCACGCACTGCCGTCGACGCTCGAAGCGGCCATACAATCTGGACTAGAATCGGCGCACCTGTTCCTGGAGGACCATCCTTGACCGACCTCGATATCCCTCGCCTCCTCGCCTACCGTCCCGAACCGGGCGCCTTTGACCAGCGCGTGATCCTCGTCACCGGCGCCGCCGACGGCATCGGCCGGGCAGTCGCCGAGGCCTGCGCCGCCGCCGGCGCCACGGTGGTCCTGCTGGACAAGGACCTGAAGGGCCTGGAGGCGGTCTACGACCGGATCGAACAGGCCGGCCAGCCCCAGCCCGCGATCTACCCGCTGAATCTCGAGGGGGCTACGGTCAAGGATTACGGCGACCTGGCGGAGAACATCCGTGACTCGCTGGGTCGCCTCGACGGCCTGGTGCTGAACGCCGGCTGGGCCGGGGCCCTGATGCCGATGAAGAACTACGACCCGGAGCTGTGGTTCAAGGTCATCAACAGCAACCTGCACGGCCCGTTTTTCCTGACCCAGGCTGTGCTGCCCCTGCTGGAGGCCAGCCCGACCGGAAGCCTGGTGGTCTCCACCCAGAACGCGCGCAAAGCCTTCTGGGGGGCCTTCGGGATGGCCAAGGCAGCGCAGGACGCCCTGATCGACATCCTGTCCCATGAGCATCGCAACGAGCCGCGCTTCATCCACGTCAATGGCGTGGACACCGGTCCCGTGCGCACCCGTTTCCGGGCCGGCCACTATCCGGGTGAGAACGCGGAACTGCTGCCCGAACCCGAGGCGGTGGTGGGCCCCTACCTGTACTTCCTGGACCCCGGCGACCGCACCACCACTGGCCTGAACCTCAGCCTGGAAGGCCAGGTACCGACGCCCGACGCGTCGGCCTGAGCCACTGCGCCGTCAGGCGCGCGGCCGCTTGCCGGCCGGGCGCCCCTTCTTGCGGAGCTTCCCGGCACCAGCCCGCGGCTTGCCACCGTGGGGCGCCGGCGAACGGCCGCCCGCCTTGCCCGCCGACGCGGCCCCGGCCTTTGGTTTCGCCCCCGGACGGGCCGCGGCCTCCACCCCGTTGTGCTGGGTCTGGAAGGTCTGGCCACGCTTTTTCAGAGCCTTCCCGCCGCGGGTCATCCGCCCGCCCGTGGATGGGCGCGCCGCGCCCTGCCCCGTCCCGGCCGGCTGCCAGGTCGGCACCAGATGGTGCTTCCCGTTCCCGATCAGATCGGCCCTCCCCATGCGCTGCAGGGCATCGCGCAGCAGCGGCCAGTTGTTCGGGTCGTGGTAGCGCAGAAAGGCCTTGTGCAGGCGGCGGGCGCGGAAGCCCCGGGCGACCGGCACGCGTTCGCTCGCCTTGCGGCGGATGCCACGCAACGGATCCCGGCCCGAGTGCCACATAGCCGTGGCGAGAGCCATCGGGCTGGGCAGGAACGCCTGCACCTGGTCGGCGCGAAAACCATTGCGCTTGAGCCAGAGCGCCAGTTGCAGCATGTCCTGATCGGTGGTCCCCGGGTGCGCGGCAATGAAATACGGGATCAGGTACTGCTCCTTCCCTGCCGCTTTCGAGTATTTCTCGAACATGGCCTTGAACCGGTCATAGGTGCCCATGCCCGGCTTCATCATCCGGGATAATGGGCCCTTTTCCGTATGTTCCGGCGCGATCTTCAGGTAACCACCCACATGGTGGGTGACCAGCTCCTTCACGTACTCCGGGGACTCGATCGCCAGGTCATAGCGCAGCCCCGAGGCGATCAGGATCTTCTTGATCCCCGGTAGCGCGCGCGCCTTGCGGTAGAGACGGATGAGCGGGGCGTGATCGGTATCCAGGTTACTGCAGATACCCGGGTACACACAGGACAGCCGCCGGCAGCTCTGCTCGATCTTCGGGTCCTTGCAGGCCAGGCGGTACATGTTGGCCGTCGGCCCGCCCAGGTCCGAGATCACACCCGTGAACCCGTCCACCTTGTCGCGGATCTCCTCGATCTCGCGCAGCACGCTGTCCTCCGAGCGGCTCTGGATGATCCGCCCCTCGTGTTCGGTGATCGAACAGAAGGTACAGCCACCAAAGCACCCGCGCATGATGTTCACCGAGAAGCGGATCATCTCCCAGGCCGGGATGCGGGCATCACCGTATGCCGGGTGCGGGGCGCGGGCATAGGGCAGGTCGAACACCGCGTCCATCTCGGGGGTGGAAAGCGGGATCGGCGGCGGGTTGAGCCAGACCTCCTTGTCGCCATGGCGCTGCACGATCGCCCGCGCGTTGCCCGGATTAGTCTCCAGATGCAGTACCCGCGAGGCATGGGCATACAGCACCGCATCCCCCTTCACCTGCTCAAACGCAGGGATGCGGATCACCGTCTGGTCGCGCGGCGTGCCCCGCGGGATCTGCCGCTGAAAGCGCACGACCTTTGTGCCCGGCTCGCCCTGTACCGCCGAGCTGTCCTGCCCTTCGGCATCGGCACAGGTTGCCGTCGAGACCATCGCGTAGGGGTCGGGGTTGGCATCCACCGGCCCCGGCGTATCGACCTCGCTGGAGTCCAGTTCGACAAAGCCGGCGGGGACCGCATCCCGCAGGAAGGCCGTGCCCCGCAGATCCGTGATCTCGCGCGGGTGCTCGCCCGCGGCCACGCGATGCGCCAGCTCCACCAGGGCCCGCTCGGCATTGCCGAACAGCAGGATGTCCGCGCGCGAATCCAGCAGCACGGAGCGGCGCACCTTGTCCTGCCAGTAGTCGTAATGCGCGATCCGGCGCAGGCTGGCCTCGATACCGCCGGCCACCACCGGCACATCCTTGTACGCCTCGCGGACCCGCTGGGCGTAGACGATCACCGCCCGGTCGGGGCGCTTGCCGTGCACGTCCCCCGGGGTGTAGGCGTCATTGGAGCGGACCTTCCGCTCCGCGGTGTAGTGATTGACCATCGAGTCCATGTTCCCGGCGGTCACGCCAAAGAACAGGTTGGGCCGCCCCAGGGCGCGGAAGGGCTCGGCCGACGTCCAGTCCGGCTGCGCGAGAATGCCGACCCGGAACCCCTGCGCCTCCAGCAGCCGCCCGATGATCGCCATACCGAAGCTCGGGTGATCGACGTAGGCGTCGCCGGTGACCAGCACGATGTCACAGCTGTCCCAACCGAGCGCGTCCATCTCCTCGCGCGTGGTCGGCAAGAACGGTGCCGTGCCAAAGCGCTTGGCCCAGTAGGGCTTGCGGGCAAACAGGGTCTCGGGGGCTGCGGACATCACCAGGCTTCTTCCGGCGGGCGCCGGCAACGGGAAATCCGCGCATTACACGCCCCGGGCGCAGCGAGATCAACAGGGCATGCCCACGGGCGGGGCTTCGTCCTTCAGTCCCCGCCGGGTACGCGCCTGGCGTCAGTAGCGTTCAATGAACAGGTCGATGGCCGGGCTCAGCGCCCCGCGCCAGCGCTGCGCGAGGGATTCGTCCCAGCGCGGGTCTACCTCGCGGGCCGTCTCCACCATGCAGTCCAGCCACACCCCGTACAGCTCCGGCGCAACCGGCACCCGGCCATGGCGGCTGTGCACCTCGGCCATCTTTTCCATGGTCGGTGCCACGAAGCTCTCGCCCTCCGCGTAGCTGATCGCGGTGGAGACCGCCTGCCCCAGGGCCCGCTTCTGCTGCGACCAGTTCGTGGTCGTAAAGGCCTGCGCCACCCGCTCGTCCGCCGCGAGAAAGCGTTCATAGAAGCGGTCCACGAAGTTGCCGGCCCGCCGGCAACGGCCGTAGCTCTGGTGCACATCGGAGTAGCTCATCCAGATCCCCCAGTCCCGAAAATGCGCGAGTGTAACGGGATTGCTCCGGCGGGTGCTGATCCAGATCAAGCCCGGGCCCGCCCAATCGACGGTCAACTGCCTTCGAGCACACCCGCGTACTGGATACCGGCCAGCCGCGCCAGGTCGCGATCGAACGTGGTCAGGTCATTGGGCCCGAAGTCCTCCAGGCTGGCATGCCCGCAGGCCCGCGCCAGCACCTTCATCAACTCCGTGGAGCCCTCCAGAAACCGACCCAGACGTTCCGCTCCTTCCTGCGGATCCAGCCGGGCGCGCAGGGCGGGATCCTGCGTGGCCACGCCGCTGGGGCACTGATTGGTGTGACACATCCGCGCGCCCACGCAGCCCACCGCCTGAATCGCCGAATTGGCCAGGGCGATACCGTCGGCCCCCAGCGCGAGGGCCTTCACGAAGTCCGCCGGGGTGCGCAAGCCGCCCGTCACCAGCAGCGTCACGCGACCGGAGACCCCGTTCGCGTCCAGGAATCGACGCGCGCGGGCCAGCGCCGGGATGGTGGGCACGCTGATGTGGTCGCGCAGCAGGGCCGGTGCCGCGCCCGTGCCACCTCCGCGGCCGTCGAGGATCAGGTAATCGGCCCCGGCCTCCAGGGCAAACGCCAGGTCCGCCTCGATATGGTTGGCCGAGAGCTTGAAGCCCACCGGCACGCCGCCGGTCTTCTCGCGCACCGCGTCGGCAAAGCGACGGAAATCGGCCGGCGTCTGCAGGTCCGCGCTCGCCGCGGGTGAATGGGCATCCTGGCCGGCCTCGATCCCGCGCACCCTCGCGATCTCGTCGCTCACCTTGCTCCCCGGCAGGACACCCCCAACACCGGTCTTCGCCGCCTGGCCGGCCTTGAAGTGAAACGCCTGGACCTTGTCCAGTACCGCGTCGGAGTAGCCAAACCCGGCGGGACCCAGCTCGAACAAGTAGCGGGAATTCTCCGCCTGCTCCGCATCCAGCATGCCGCCCTCGCCAGAGCAGATGCCCGTCCCTGCGCGCTCGGCCCCGCGCGCCAGGGCGATCTTCGCCTCCCGCGACAACGCGCCAAAGCTCATGTCGGACACCAGCAACGGGATCTTCAACTCCAGCGGCCGCTTCGCCTCGGGCCCGATCACCAGCGATGTCCCGACCTCGGCCCCCTCGTCCAGCGGCCGCGTGGCCAGTTGTGCCGCCAGCAACTGCATCCCGTCCCAGCTCGGCAGCCGGTCCCGCGGGACCCCCATGGCGACCGTGGTCCCGTGTCGTCCCACACCCTCCAGTCCATCCCGCGCCAGCGCGTGGATCCACTCGACATGCGGCTCAGTCTCACTGTTGCGCGGGCTCGGCGCCCGATCCCCGGGCTCGGCGTCACGTGCTTCGCCCTCGGTGTCAGCATCCGCGGCACTCGCCGGCCCGCCGACTGCATCGGCCTCGAACTGCGCATGGGTCCCGTCACAGTACGGCAGGTTCCCGGACTGCTTGCACTGACACAGGTAGGCCTCGCCATCCTCTTGTGCGGTGAATACCAGAGGCTCGATGCCCGTCCCTTGGTGCGAACCGTCGCAGAACGGCTGATCCTGCGAACGCCCGCAGCGGCAGAAGGCGTACTCCTCGCCCTTTTTCAGCTCCACACCCCGGGGTTCCACTGCGGCGATAATCGGCTCGGCCATCGGATGCTCCTTGCGTTCTGTGATCGTCCCCCAGTGTGACAGCGAAACCGCGACAAATTTCCGAATCCGGCGCGCCGCCGTATGATGGGCGCCTCTCGCTCAAGCACGAGGCCCCTCATGACGACCGCCGACCACCGCCACACCCGCCGCGACTACACCCGCGCGGAACTGCGTCGCAGCGACCTTCAGGCCAACCCGCTCGGCCTGCTCAACGACTGGCTGGAGGCCGCCCGCGAGGCCGGCAACCCCGACCCGACCGCCATGATCCTCGCCACCGCCGATGCCGATGGCCAGCCATCCGCGCGCACGGTCCTTCTGAAGCATGTGGATGCCGACGGACTTGCGTGGTACACCGACTCGCGCAGTCGCAAGGGCCAGGACCTTAACGAGAACCCGCGCGCCGCGCTCCTGTTCTACTGGCCGGAGACCGAACGCCAGATCCGCGTCGAGGGGCCCGTCGCCGCCCTGCCCGCCGATCTCGCCGACGAGTATTTTCACCAGCGTCCACGCGGCAGCCAGCTCGCCGCCGCCGCCTCCACCCAGAGCCACCCGGTCGCGAACCGCGACGAACTGGAACAGCGCGTACGCGCGCTGGAACAGCAGTATCCGGATGGCGACATCCCGCGCGACCCCGCCTGGATCGGCTATCGCCTGCAACCGGAGCTGTTCGAGTTCTGGCAGGGGCGCGCCAATCGCCTGCACGACCGGTTCCAGTACCATCGCGTAGGGAGCGAGTGGGAGATCACCCGCCTGATGCCATAGGCATCCCCGGCGGCCGCTACCGCTCGCCCGGCCGAATCTGCTAGGATTCGCTCCGCCGTGGCGGCTCGACCCCGCCCGGTTCAGCAAGTACGGAGAGGTGCCGGAGCGGTCGAACGGGGCGGTCTCGAAAACCGTTGTACTCTCGCGAGTACCGAGGGTTCGAATCCCTCCCTCTCCGCCAGATCAAAGCAAAGGGGCCCAAGTGGCCCCTTTCGCATGTCTGGCCCCTTAGGTTTCAGGATTCGAACCCGAGGAATCGAAAACGATGGTTCGACTGGCAGCGCGCAGCGATGCCAGAACGTCACCGCAGGTGACGACCCGAAGGGCGAGGCACCTCGTGCCGAGTAATCCCTCCCTCTCCGCCAAATTCAAGCAAAGGGGCCCGAGTGGCCCCTTTCGCACGTCTTGGCCCCTCAGGTTTCGGGATTCGAACCCGAGGAATCAGAAACGATGGTTCAACCGATGGCGCATCGCGACATCGGAACGCCGCAGCGCACCGGAGGCGGCCCGCAGGGCGGCGACAGCGTCGCCGTAATCCCTCCCTCTCCGCCAGATCAAAGCAAAGGGGCCCAAGTGGCCCCTTTCGCACGTCTGACCCCGCGTGATCGGTCTACGGTACAGCCGCTCGCACTGGCATCACCCCGATCGATCGCTGCCCCTTCCCGATCCTTTCGACTGGTTTGACCAACCTTGTCGATTTTCCCGATTCCCGTTCGTCTACAGTTCAAAGGGCCCGCTGCACCGCGCCCGTTTGTTTGATCCCGCCAGAGGAGATACCGCCATGGCCGCCAATCCCGTCGTCTGGTTCGAAATTCCCACCGAAGATATCGGCCGTGCCCGTGCGTTCTACGAAGCCGTCCTGGACATGTCGCTCACACAAGCCGATACCAGCGCATTCGCCCCCAGCACGGAGATCTCGATGTTTCCGATGGAGGAAGACCAGCCTGGGTGTGCTGGCGCGCTGGTACAGGGTCCCGACAACCCGGTCGGTTCCGGCGGCTGCATGGTCTATTTCGGCTGCGACGACTGCGGGATCGAGGCAGAACGCGTCGCGACCGCCGGTGGTTCGATCGAAAGCCCCAAGGAGTCGATTGGCGACTACGGATTCTGCGTCCTCGCACGCGATCCGGACGGCAATCGATTCGGCCTCCACTCCATGCGATAAGGGTGCCCACGATGAACTTTCTGTTGCTCATCCTCGAAGATCACGGCGACCGCGATGCCCGCAGCGATGCCGAAGGGCAGGCGCTTTACGCGGAAATGCTCGCCTTTGGCGCCGAGCTCGACGCGCGTGGCCAGTTACTTGCCAGCGAATCCCTCCG
Organism: Thioalkalivibrio sp. ALE9; assembly: GCF_000377445.1. NCBI lineage: Bacteria > Pseudomonadati > Pseudomonadota > Gammaproteobacteria > Chromatiales > Ectothiorhodospiraceae > Thioalkalivibrio > Thioalkalivibrio sp. ALE9. The sequence continues at coordinate 51,536 of NZ_KB898136.1, read as the reverse complement.
ACCCGACCGCCACGGCGTCCGCATCCGATCCGACGAAGGGAAAACCCGTTTCATCGACGGCCCGTTCATCGAGTCACGGGAGATGATCGGCGGATTCTTCCTGATCGACTGCGCCGACCGCGACGAGGCCGTGGAATGGGCCACACGCTGCCCCGCCGCGCGTTTTGCAACGGTCGAGGTACGCGAATGTGCCCCCTGTCACCAACGCTGACGGCATCACGCGCCCCCTCCCACTATCGTTCGACCTCGGAGGCCATCAGCCATGTCCACTGACCGCAAAGTCCACCTGCACCGCGTCCTGCGCGCGCCGCCGGAGCGCGTCTATCGCGCATTCCTGGAACCCGACGCAATCGCCAAATGGAATGCGCCGTACGGCTTTACCGCGCGCATCCAAGAGATGGATGCTCGCGTAGGCGGCGGCTACCGGATGAGCTTCATCAACTTTGCCACGGGGACTCACCACAATTTCAGCGGCGAGTACCGCGAACTGGACCCGGGCCGTCGAATTGTCGTCAGCGACCGCTTCGACGATCCCGCGCTCAGCGGCGAGATGACGCTCACGGTAACGCTGGATCCAGTCTCCTGCGGCACCGCACTGGATATTCTTCAGGATGGTCTGCCGGAGGCCATCCCACCGGAGCTCTGTGTTCTCGGCTGGCAGGAATCGCTGACCCTGCTCGCCTACCTCGTCGAACCCGAGATTCCTGATGGCGGCTGACCTGGCACCCCCGCAGAACGAGCGGTCCTTGCTCAAGATCCGGCGCCTTGGTCCGGCGGATCGGGGAGCCGCGCACGCCCTGCTCGACCTGTTTGCGGACGTGTTTGGGGAACCGGACACCTACTCGTGTGCACGTCCCTCCGACGATTACCTGGAGCGCTTGCTGGCTCGAGAAACGTTCATCGCCCTGATCGCCGAAACGGAAGGCCGGGTGGTCGGCGGCCTGGTCTCTTATGTCCTGGACAAGCTCGAACAGACCCGCAGCGAGGTCTACATCTATGACCTCGCCGTGGCCGACGACTTCCGCCGGCGCGGCATTGCCACAGCCCTGATCCGCCACACCCAGGCCATCGCCACCGAGCTGGGTGCCTGGGTGGTATTCGTCCAGGCCGATCGCACCGACAACGCCGCGATAGCGCTCTACGCCGGCCTGGGCCAGCGCGAGGACGTGCTCCACTTCGACTTGCCCCTGAACAATCCCCGTAATGCACCCCCATCGCACCCGGACACCAACCCGGGGCACACCGACGTTCCCAACACGGGGGTCTTCGGGATCAAGCGCTCCGAACCAGGAGACGAGACGCCATGAGCCACATACCCCAGATCATTGTTCCCCACCTCATGTTCGACAACGAGGCCCGGGAGGCGGTGGACTTTTATTGCTCGGTCTTTCCCGACTCGAGCATCACATACCTGACCACGCTACATGACACACCCGGGGGCGACTGCGACGTCGTGTCGTTCGTTCTATGGGGTCATGCGTTCATGGCGATCAACGCGGGCTCGATGTTCCGGTTCAACCCGTCGATCTCGTTCATGGTCAATTTCGACCCTTCGCGTGATCCCGACGCCAGAGCACGGATCGACGAGATCTGGGCGAAGCTTGCCCGCGGCGGCCAGGTACTCATGCCACTGGACCGCTATCCATTCAGCGAGCGCTTCGGCTGGATTCAGGACCGGTTCGGGCTGTCATGGCAGCTGATCCTTACCGATCCGCAAGGGGAAGGACGCCCGCCGATCGTTCCGTCGCTACTGTTTGTCGGAAACGTCTGCGGCAAGGCGGAAGAGGCATCCGATTTCTACCTGTCGACGTTTCGCCATTCGCAGCGCGGGCAGCTCGTCCGCTACCCCAGCAACATGGAACCCGACCGCGAAGGAACGGTGATGTTCACCGACTTCATGCTGGAAGGCCAATGGTTCGCCGCCATGGACAGCGCGCAGGAGCACGATTTCGGCTTCAACGAGGCCATATCGTTCGTCGTGAACTGCGCCGACCAGCAGGAGATCGACCAGAGCTGGGCATCCCTTTCGGCCGTTCCGGAGGCCGAGCAATGCGGCTGGCTCAAGGACCCCTACGGGGTCTCCTGGCATGTCGTCCCCGAACAGCTGTCCCACATGCTGAAAGATCCCGACCCGGACAAGCTCGGCCGGGTCACCCAGCGCATCCTCACGATGAAGAAGCTCGATCTCGCGGCCCTGCAGGGTGCATACGATGGTCGCTAGTCCAGACCGGAAAACGGTCCCCAACCGCACGACCGGGGCCCCGCACGCCCGGGTACCCGCCCATACCCCGTCCGATTCCCCAAAGGAGCCAGACCATGAACTACGTTGACGGCTATGTAATACCGATTCCACGAGACCGGATCGAGGACTACCGCCAGCAGGCTGACCTCGCCGCACAGATCTGGCGCGAGCACGGCGCACTGGAAGTCATCGAGTGCGTGGCTGATGACGTCGCGCCGGGCGAGGTGACGTCGTTCCCGCGCAGCGTCCAGGCACGCGATAACGAAACGGTGGTGTTCTCCTGGATCCGCTTCGAATCGCGCGAGCATCGGGATCGTGTCAATGCCGACGTCATGGCGGACCCGCGCCTGCCGTGCCCGGACAAAACGCCGGACCAGGACCCACCGTTCGACCTGCAGCGCATGTTCTGGGGCGGCTTCGAGGTACTGGTGGAACGGTGAGCGGCCGCGACCAATCCGGTGCACATCCAGCACCCGGGATGCGGGACATCCAGCGCCGCATCGAGTCCATCTGGCGTCTGGATGCGAGCCGCATCGTGGCGGCCCTGGCGCGCTGGAGCGGCGACTACGCCCTCGCCGAAGACGTGGCACAAGATGCCCTGATCGCCGCCCTCAAACACTGGCCCACCCAGGGAATCCCGGAAAACCCGAGCGCGTGGCTGCTTCATACGGCGCGCAACCGCGCGGTCGACCACCTGCGCCGCGAACATCGGGGCGATGCCCTGGTCGCCGATTACGGCCGTGAGATCGCATGCTGCCACCTGGGGGCGTCGACGCCCCAATGGAGCGACGATGTCCGTCACGACACGCTCGCCCTGCTGTTCATCGCCTGCCACCCGGTCCTCCCCCCCGACACCCGCTGCGCACTCGCTCTGCGCACCCTCGCCGGACTCGACAACACCGCCCTCGCCCGTGCCTTTCTGGTCTCCGAGACCACCATCGCGCAGCGCCTCGTCCGCGGCAAACGCAAACTCGCCCAGGCCAACGTCCGGTTCGAAACGCCATCGCCGTCCGAATGCCGGGAACGCCTGGGATCCGTGCACGAAGTGATCTACCGGCTGTTCACCGAAGGCCATGTAGCCAGCCAGGGCGACGCCTGGACGCACGGGGAGTTCTGTCATGAGGCAATGCGCATGGCCCGCGTGCTCGCACAGGCCATCCCCGAGGACATCGAGACCCAGGCACTGCTCGGCCTGATCGAACTGCACGGCGCGCGCCTGGCCGCGCGCATGGATGCGCAAGGCAACCCAGTGCTGCTGAAGGACCAAGATCGCGGCACGTGGGATCGCGGCGGCATCCGCCGTGGCCTGATCGCCCTGTCCCGTGCCAACAGGCTCGCCCGAGATCAGAACGCCGGGCCGAGCCCGTTTCGCCTTCAGGCTGCCATCGCCGCCTGCCATGCGACAGCGCCCAGTTTTTCCGACACCGACTGGCCACAGATCGCCGCTCACTACGCAACGCTGTTCACGACCACGGGATCGCCGGCCGCACGCATCCATCAGGCCCAGGCCGCCGCCCAGTACGACGACCCGGCACAGGTACTGGCGGCGCTCGACACCGACATCGATGCCCGGGCACTGTCCAGCTATGTGCCTTTGCACGCCGTACGCGGAGATCTCCTGGAACGCTGCGGCGAACGCGAGGCCGCGGCAGCGGCGTTCCGGCGGGCTGCCGAGCGCTCTGCCAATGAAGCGGAGAAGCACCTGCTGCTTGACCGTGCGCGGGCAGCCGCACCCCCAACAAAAAAGGGCTAGGCCCGCTGGACCTAACCCTTTGATAATGCTGGTGGGCGGTACTAGGTTCGAACTAGTGACCCCTGCCGTGTGAAGGCAGTGCTCTACCGCTGAGCTAACCGCCCAGAACGGGCACAAGATTAGGGCCACACCGGGCCTGCGTCAAGCATTCCAAGGCCGCCTATTGGCCTCCCAGCGAATTGGTAACGGCCCGCCACATGACTCTGATACCCCGCGAGCACTGCCCTTTAAGCTAATTGAAAACCGCAGGCCCAGATCCCTCCCTCTCGTGGCCGCCAGGCCACGCAGAACCACCCCGGTTGCCAGCCCGGCCCCCTTGCCAGACAATGCCCAACCTCGGAGAGGTGGCAGAGTGGTCGATTGCACCGGTCTTGAAAACCGGCAGGGGTGAAAGCCCCTCGAGGGT
>NZ_KB898136.1:0-46660 GCF_000377445.1 Thioalkalivibrio sp. ALE9 | reverse complement strand
CGTACCAGACAATGCCCAACCTCGGAGAGGTGGCAGAGCGGTTGATTGCACCGGTCTTGAAAACCGGCAGGGGTGAAAGCCCCTCGAGGGTTCGAATCCCTCCCTCTCCGCCAGATTCCAGCAAGAAATCCAAATGCTATCCAACGCATGGGCCAACCCCGCCAATCCGGGATTCGAACCCTCGAGATCCAACGCTCGGGTTCGACCGGCGACGCACAGCGACGCCGGAACGCCGCCGCGAGGTGGCGGCCCGGAGGGCGGCGCCCGCGGCACCGTAATCCCTCCCTCTCCGCCATTCCCCCACCCCACTCGCCGCACCCTCCCCGCACCCCACACATAGCCCATCTAACATGTTTCACATAGAACAAGTTAGATAGAAGAAAATGACTGAAGGCACTATAATCGGCGCCGTTTTCCCGCTTGCGCCCGCGAACCTCCAGCGGGCCCAGCTCCGGCTGCCAGTTCTGTGACGACGGCCCTGGCACGCCCTGGCCCGGAATGCCTTCCGGCGCCCCAGCCCTGGTTTCGGCCGTCGTCGTTTCTCACGAACTGGCCAAGCGAGTGACCCGATGAATCCGATCCTGCTGCGAGTGTTTCCCTTTCTCGGCTGGCGCCCGACCAAGCAAACCCTCAACGCGGATCTCATCGCCGGGATCTCGGTCGCCCTGGTCCTGATCCCGCAATCCATGGCCTATGCCCAACTGGCGGGGCTCCCGCCGGTCTACGGGCTGTACGCTTCTCTGCTTCCTGTCATGGTGGCGGCCCTGTGGGGCTCTTCGAATCAGCTGGCGACCGGCCCGGTGGCGGTAGTTTCCCTGCTGACAGCCTCGGCACTGATACCGCTGGCGGCCGAAGGCTCTTCCGAATTCATCATGCTCGCCATCGCCCTGGCGTTCATCGTTGGCGTGATCCAGTTGATGCTGGGGCTGTTCAAGCTGGGTGCGCTGGTCAGCTTCATCTCGCACCCGGTGATCGTCGGATTCACGAATGCGGCCGCGATCATCATCGCCCTGTCCCAGGTAAACAAGATTCTGGGCGTGCCGATCGATACCAGCGGCCATTTCATGCTCGGTCTCTGGGGCGTGCTCATGGAACTGGGCAGCGTGCACTGGCCAACCCTTGCGTTCGGGATAGGCGCGATCGCCCTGATGGTCGCGATGAAGCGTTTCACGCCCAAGATCCCCGGCGTGCTGGTCGCGGTGGTCGTGGCGATCGTCGCCAGCTGGGCGATCGGCTACGAACAAAAGGCCGAGACCTCCATCGAGCAGATCGCCCCGGCCGAGGTCCTGACCCTTGCCCAGAACATCGAGCGCGAAAGCGCCCGCCTGGCCGAACTCGACGACCAGATCCGACGCCTGGAGGCCGAACTGCAACAACAGGAAGGCGCCGAGGCCGTCCGCCTGCGCCACGAGGCCGACCAGCTGCGCCTGGAGCGCGAGGAACTGCGCCCAGAACTGGCGACCATGCGCGACGAGATCCGCGACCTCACCCTGCGACGGGTGCCCGGCACCGATGACGAACCCGCCCGCTTCATTGCCGACGAACACCTGACCGACGCTGAGCGCGAGCGCGCCGACCGGGCTGCCTGGCGCATCGAGCGGGTGGGCGACGACACCGTGCACCTGAACGGGGGCGGAGCCGTAGTCGGGAATGTGCCTCAGGGCCTTCCCGGCTTCTCGATTCCGGAGATCAGCTTCGGCACGTTCACGACACTCCTGACCACCGCCTTCGTCATTGCCCTGGTGGGCTTTACCGAGGCCATCGCGATTGCCAAGGCCATGGCGGCCCGGACCGGCCAGCGGCTGGACCCCAGCAAGGAACTGATGGGCCAGGGCCTGGCGAATATCGCGGGTGGCTTCACCCAGGGGTACCCGGTCAGCGGCTCGTTCTCCCGCTCGGCCGTGAACCTTAATTCCGGCGCGAAGACCGGACTCTCGTCGGTCTTCACCGCCGTGATCATTGGCCTGGCGCTGCTATTCCTGACTCCGTTGATCTATCACCTGCCGCAGGCGGTCCTCGCAGCCATCATCATGATGGCGGTGGCCGGCCTGGTGAACTTCAAGGCGATCAAGCACGCGTGGGTGGCCAACAAGCACGACGGCGCCGCCGCGATCGTGACCTTCATCGCCACGCTCGCCATGGCCCCGAATCTGGACTACGGCATCCTGACCGGTGCCGGCCTGGCCATCGTGCTCTACCTGTACCGCACCATGCAGCCGCGTGTATCGGAGCTGGCCCGTTACGAGGACGGCACCCTGCGCGAGGCCCAGCGCTATGGTCTGGAGACCAATGAGAAGGTCGGCATGATGCGCTTCGACGGCTCGCTCTACTTCGCCAACGTGCCGTACTTTGAAGACGCAGTGCTCGACCTGGTCGCACGGCACCCGCAGGCCAAGTACCTGATCGTGGTCGGCAAGGGCATCAACGAGATCGATGCCTCCGGCGAAGAGGTCATCCATCAGCTGGTGCATCGCCTCAAGGCGCGCGGGATCACGCTGGTGTTCGCCGGGGTGAAGGCGCAGGTCATGGAGGTGATGCAGCGCACCGGGCTGGACGAGATCATCGGCGAGGACAACATCTTCAAGTCCACCGATCACGCCGTGAAGACGATCTCCGAAAAGGTCGGCGAACCCATCAAGTAGGGGACGCCAGCGCCCGTTGCCCCACGGCCGGCCGGATCTCCCGGACCGGCTGTGGAAACACTGCAACCGGGCGCGCTTATCGCTACACTGTGGCTTATTCGAATGCATTGAGGAGTTGACCCGTGTCCCGAGACCAGATCGTCCGCTCGAGTCGCAACCCGTCCAGCACTGGCTCCATCAGCGAGACCATCTCCACCAACAAGGTGATCCGGCAGACCTACATGCTGCTGTCGCTCACCCTGGCGTTCAGCGCGGTTACCGCGTTCATCGCCATGGCGGTCAATGCGCCGCCGGTACACTGGATCATCATGCTGGGCGTGCTGATCGGCGGCCCGTTCGCCATCCACGCCGCGCGCAATTCGGCACTGGGCATCGTCCTGACCTTCGCCTTCACCGGCGTGCTGGGCTTCTTCCTCGGCCCGATCCTGAGCATGTATCTGGGCCTGCCCAACGGCCCGCAGATCGTCGGCAACGCCTTCGCCGCCACGGCCATCGCATTCGTCACGCTCTCCGGCTACGCCCTCGCCACCAAGAAGGACTTCAGCTTCCTCGGCGGCTTCCTGGTCGTCGGCCTGATCGTGGCCCTGCTGGCCATCGTCGCCAACCTGTTCCTGGCGATCCCGGCGCTCTCGCTGGCCATCTCGGCCGCGGTCGTCCTGCTGCTGTCCGCGGCCATCCTGTTCGACACCAGTCGGATGATTCACGACCCCGAGGCCAACTACATCGTGATGACCGTCTCGCTGTACGCGAACCTCTACGTGATGTTCCTGCACCTGCTGAACCTGTTCCACGCCTTTATGGGTGACAACTAAGGGTCCAGCACCAACCGCAGGAACTCGTTCAAGGGCCCCGCCGCGCGGGGCCCTTTTCGTTGGACACCGCTTACACAGACTCTCGGGGACTTCGGCCCATGACCCAGCTCCAGCGCGGTGTCTTTCTCGACCTGAACACGGTTGACCGGGACGACCTCGACCTCACCGAGCTCCGCGCCTGCCTGCCCGAGTGGGCCTTCCACGACCGCACGCGACCCGACCAGTGCGCCGAACGGATCGCGGACGCCGATGTCGTGATCACGAACAAGGTCGAACTGGATGCCGATCTGCTGGCCGTAGCGCCCCGCCTGCGACTGATCTGCGCCGCCGCGACCGGCTTCAACAATATCGACGTGGCCGCCGCCCGCCGACAAGGCATCGTCGTCAGCAACGCGCGCGACTACGCCACAGACTCCGTGGTGCAGCATGTCTTCGCCCTGCTCCTGACGCTGGTCACGCGGCTGGATGACTACCGAGCCGACATCCGCGCCGGACGCTGGAGCGCCTCGGATCAGTTCTGCCTCCTCGACCACCCGATCGGCACCCTGGCCGGGATGCGCATCGGGATCATCGGGTGGGGGGTGCTGGGCCGGGCCACCGCCCGTGTTGCCGAGGCCTTCGGCATGGAGGTTCGGGTTGCGCAGAGTCACGATCCCGCGCAGCGGACGCACGCGGATCGCCTGCCCCTGGAGCGCCTGCTTGCGGAGTGCGACGTGATCAGCCTGCATTGCCCGCTCACGCCCGCCACGCGCCACCTCATCGACGACGACGCACTGCGCCGTATGCGGCCGGGAAGCATTCTGCTGAACACGGCCCGCGGCGGTCTCGTTGACCCCGAGGCCCTGGCGCGTCACCTGCGCAGCGGTCATCTCGGCGGCGCGGGCATCGATGTCCTGGAACCGGAACCCCCGCCACCGGGTCATCCGCTGCTGGCCGACGACATCCCGCGCCTCGTGCTGACCCCGCATACCGCCTGGGCGGCGCGCGGCGCCCGTCAGCGGGTGATCGACGAAGTCACGCACAACATCCGCAGCTTTGCATGCGGTTCACCGCGCAACGTGGTGGAATGACGCGCATGGACACCGACCCCCTGCAAGAGCGAATCGAGGACCTGGAGATCCGCCTGGCCCACCAGGAATACACCCAGGAGGAGCAGGCCCGCATCCAGATGGAACTGCAGCAGGCCAATGCCGACCTGCGCCAGCAGGTCCAGTGGCTGCGCGACCGCCTGCGTGAGCTTGAGGAACGCGGGGGCGGGCGCGAAGACGCCGAACCACCCCCGCCGCACTACTGACCCCATGGCGCTGACCGTACGCGCGGCTCCGGGCTGCGACAGCGCTGCCGACGCACTGCGCAAGGCCCTCGAGGCGCGCGGCTACCGGCACGGCGGCGCGGCTCGGCTGGTCCTGGAAACGGGCGATCACGGCCTGCAGCTCATCCGCGAGGACGTCCAGCCGGCGCTGCGACTGCACCTCGACTTCGCGGCCGGACGCCAGGGCTATCGACTGGCCCATGCCGGCCATCAGCGCGAAGGCCTGATCCGCGCCTTCGGGAAGCTCCCGCGCGACGGCCACGTACTGGATGCCTCCGCCGGTCTCGGGCGCGACACCCTGCTGCTGGCCGCGCACGGCTTTCGCGTGACCGCCTGGGAACGTCACCCCGTGGTATACCGTCTGCTCGCCGATGCCCTGGCGCGCGCTGCAACTCACCCGGATCTGGCCCCGGTTATCCAGCGCATTACCCTGCTCGAGGGCGTCGCCGACCCCACGGCCGTGAGCCCGCCCGCGATGGCCGCGGTCTTCGACCCCATGTTCCCGGAGCGCGCCAAACGCGCCGCGGTCAAGAAGGACATGCAACTGATCCAGGCGCTGATGGCGGATACGGCCGACCCCGACGGCGAACAGACCCTGGCCGCCCTGCGCGGCCACGTGGAACGCCGGGTGATCGTAAAACGCCCGCTGCACGCCCCGGCTCTCGGACCGGACGCCCCGCAGGCCAGCGTCAAGGGCAAGAGCGTGCGCTTCGACCTCTATTCGGCCACGGGGCCCGCCGAAGCGACCGCGGCGTCCGGCTGATATCGCTCCTCGCCCGTTTCAGGGGCTGCCCAGGATCAGCCGGTCCTCCCCCGCGAACCGGTAGTCCGGGATGGGCAGGTTCCGGCGGGCGTTCTGATCCGCGTAGACCCGCCCCGCCCCGTCATAGCGTCCGCCCCGGCAACGATCGACGAACCCGCCACTCCAGCCATCGGCTTCGTCCGGGTGCACCAGATCCAGCTCGCAGCCCAGGTCCGTCCCCTCACCGATCACCACCAGCCATTCGGGGCGAAAGCTGCGCAGCGGCAGGTCCAGCCCGTCCGGCTGCTGACCGCGGCGCGCAGCGGGATCGACCAGTTCCTCGTCGCTCGCCAGCGCACCCTGCCAGGCCGCATCCCGGTGGACCACCAGGACATGCCGGTTCCCGTGGACAAAGCGTCCCGCCTCGCCCGGCGCGATCTCCGCAAGGTCCACCCGAAGGGTGTCGCCACGGGTGTCCACCGATCCGGAAAATGCGTACCGCAGCATAACCCCCACCAGCAGCAATGCGGCCCCCAGCACCATCAGCTTCATGAGCGCGCGGATCCGCACCCGCGTCAGTGAATCGTTCCCGGTTTGCACCCTGATCTCCGTTTTTCTCGCCCACCGGCGAAAACGCTTTGCCTGAGCCCTAGTCGCCCCTACACTATGCGGCATGAAAGGACCCAACCGTTCCAACCGCACCTACGTCGGCCTGTACAACGACATGTACGGCGGCATGACCCCCATCGGCAATTTCATCCGTGATGCCTGGGTGTTCGGCATCCTCCCGGAGACCGAAACCTGCGACGGCTGGGATGTCTCGCGCATCCAGATGCTGCACGACCAGGTCAATGCCGAATGGGACAAGTACGACCTGCGTATCAGCAATCTCCCGCCGGAACTTCGTGAACGTCATGAACGCATCCATCAGGAAGCGATCGAGCGCGCTCGGGAACACGGCTGGGTCGCCGGACAGGACATCGATAGCGAGATGGGCGACGACGCCTGATGGTCGCCGGCGAGCCCCTGATTCGCCCCCTGATCGTCATCGCCAGTCTGCTGGGCGGGATCGCGGTCGTGCTCGGCGCCTTCGGCGCCCACGCCCTCCAGGAACGCCTTTCGGAACACGCCCTGACGACCTGGCACACCGGCGTTCAGTACCACTTCATCCACGCCCTGGCCCTGCTGCTGGTCGCCGCCCTGTGGGCGCAGCTGGCCAACGGCTGGGCCGCCGCCAGCGCGGTGGCCTTCGTGATCGGCATCCTCCTGTTCTCGGGCAGCCTGTACGCCCTCGCACTCGGGGCGCCCCGCATCCTCGGGGCGATCGCGCCACTCGGCGGGACGGCCTTTATCCTCGGCTGGGCGGGGTTGGCCATTGCCGCCTGGCGCGGCTGACCTATAATCGCGCCCTGCCTGACCCCAACCTTCACCACCGGACCGAGCGCCCCATGAGCCAGACCTCCTTCGCCGTATTCGCCGAGAAAGCCCTGGACGACATCCAGACCCGCCTGAGCGACCAGAGCGCGCTGGACGACCTGGATATCGACCTGATCGACGGCGTGATGACCATCGAGTTCGACGATGGCGCCCAGCTCATCCTGAACCGTCAGGAGGCCGCCGAACAGATCTGGCTGTCCTCCCCCGAGGGTCCGGCCCACTTCGGCTATTCCGAGGAGGAAGGTGCCTGGATCGATGACCGCAACGGCGAAGACCTGCACGCGACCCTGGTGCGCGTGATCGAGCAGAAACTGGGCGTGCCGGTCGAACTCTGAGGCGCCGCCGCCGGGCGCCCGAACTCGACAGCTCCTAGTCGCCCTTGCCCGACCCCTTGTCCGTATCGTCCTGCCCGGCTGTGGCCCGATCCGCGGGCCGATCAGCGGCGGCGGGCGGCTCATCTTCCAGTGCGCGCAGATGCGCCTCGACCTCGGCCAGCACCGGGTGCGGCTTGTCCTGTTCCAACGCCACGTCGATCGCCCGCAGCGCCTCCACCGCCTGCGGATCGCCCCGCAGCGGCATGCGTGCCACCCCCAGCGCCAGCATCCGGAACTGGCGGAATACCAGATAACTGACGGTCGCCACCACCAGGGCACCCCACATGTTGTCCTGGAACCACAGCCACACCGCTACACCGTAGCCCCCGAAGGTCAGCACGAAGATCCCCAGCGCAACGCGGTGGGAACGGGCCACGATGCCTTCCAGCACCTCGCGGTTGCGGATCACGAAATCACGTTCGAAATGCAAGGGGCAGTTTCCTCGGTTCGGGGTGTCATCAGGGACGCGCCGGCTGCTGCGCCCGCCAGCGTTCGAAGGTCGCGTATTCCTCGTAGCCCCGGGTCAGCACGTAGTCCATCACGTTGCGCAGTCGATTCAGGTGCACCACGGAGTCGATGCGGATGATCTCCTCACCCTGTTCGTCGAAGAAGATCAGGGTCGGCGCCCAGTGTATATCCAGCGCCGCTGCCCACTCCTTCGGGTTCGTGCGTTCCCCGCCGGGGGTCAGCACCGGGGTATCGGCATCGTCGGCATCCAGCTGCACCGCATCCATCAGCGCGATGCGTTCCAGCACCTCATCCTGTTGCAGTGGCTCGGAATGCAGGATATCGCAGGCATGGCAAGCCTCGCGCTCGAAGAACACCACCAGCGGCCGATCCGCAGGGATCCGGCTGCGATCCAGCGCATACGGCGGGTTCGCGAAAAAGTCGCGCTGGTTCATGTCGTCCAGGTCAAATTTCGGCGGCGGGTCGGCCCGGTCCAGGTAGTCGCGGAAGCTCCCCTCCCGGTCGTGGCGGTCAATCACGTACTCCAGCAGCGCGCGAAAACGATACGGCGGGTAGTAGCCACGCATCTGGTGGATGCGCTCGCCCTCCTCGTCGTAGAAGGCAATCGAAGGGGTGAAGTTGAGCCGCTGTTCGGCCGCGTAGCGCCGCTCGATCCAGGTCTCGCCATCGAGATCGGTAACTTCCCGCGTCCCCAGGGCATCAATCGCGACGACATTGAAATGCGCCGACAGATACTCGCGGATGTCGTCCTGCGCGAAATTCTTGTCGAACAGCGCCTCGCAGTAGGGACAGTCGTCCATGCCGAAGTAGACCGCCAGCCCCATCTTGCCCTGCTCGACCGCATCGTCCAGGTCCTCGCGCAGGTCCAGGAAACTCAGTTCGAACCAGTCCGGCGTATGCAGGCCGATCGGCCGCGGCGTGTCGTCGAAGACCAGTCCTTCGTCCGCACCGGCCCCGTCGTCCGCCGACACGGGCGACGCCACAAGCGCCCACGCCAACATCATCAGCGCGAGACCGGCCAGCAGGCCGGGATGGCAAATTCGGCAAGACGGGCGTTTCACGTGGGCGGTTTTCCGAAAGGGCCTGCTACTCGGACGGCGGCTCCAGCACCGAGGTTCCCCCGAGATACGGACGCAGCTTTTCCGGGATCCGGATGGAGCCATCCGCCTGCTGATGATTCTCCAGCAACGCGACCAGTGCGCGCCCCACCGCGACCCCCGAGCCATTGATGGTGTGAACCAGCTCGGGACGCTCGCCGGCCTTCGGCCGGAAGCGCGCCTGCATACGCCGGGCCTGGAAGGCCTCGAAGTTCGAGCACGACGAGATCTCGCGGTACGCATCCTGCGCCGGCAACCAGACCTCGAGGTCATAGGTGCGCGCCGCGGCGAAGCCCATGTCACCAGTGCTCAAGAGCATGACGCGATAGGGCAGTTCCAGTGCCTGCAGCACGGCCTCGGCGTGCCCCAGCAGGCTCTCGAGCGCCGCATCGGAGTCTTCGGGCCGAACGATCTGCACCAGCTCCACCTTCTCGAACTGGTGCTGCCGGATCAGGCCGCGCACGTCACGGCCGTAGCTGCCCGCCTCGGAGCGGAAGCACGGGGTATGGGCCACCATCCGCAACGGCAGCTCGTCGGCCTCCAGGATCTGGTCCCGCACCAGGTTGGTCAGCGTGACCTCGGCCGTGGGGATCAGGCGGTAGCGCTGATCACAGTCCACCGAGAACAGATCCGCGTCGAATTTCGGCAACTGGCCGGTGCCCTCCAGCGACTCGGGATTCGCCAGGTAGGGCACATAGGTCTCCTGGTAGCTGTGCGAGCCGGTGTGCAGGTCCAGCATGAACTGGGTCAGCGCCCGGTGCAGCCGGGCCATCTCCCCGCGCATGACCACAAACCGCGACCCGGCAACACGAACGGCCGCCTCGAAATCCAGCCAGCCGCCCGGCAGACCCAGATCCACGTGATCCCGCGGCGTGAAGTCGAAATCCGCCGGCGTACCCTCGCGCCGGATTTCCACGTTGGACTTCTCGTCCAGGCCGTCCGGCACATCCGCCTGCGGCAGGTTGGGGATCCCCATCAACAGCGCGTCCAGTTCCTCCTGCACCCCGTGCAGGTCGGTCTCGCACTGCTTGAGCTCGTCGCCCAGGCGCCCGACCTCGGCCTTCAGCGGTTCGATGTCCTCGCCCCGGGCCTTGGCCTGGCCAATGCCCTTGGAGCGGGTATTGCGCTCGGCCTGCAGCTCCTGGGTGCGCACCTGCAAGGCCTTGCGCCGCGCCTCCAGGGCCTCGAAACGTTCGCGGTCCAGGGTGTACCCCCGACGCTCGAGCGCGGTGGCGGTCGCATCCAGATCCTGACGCAGGCTGCGGATATCAAGCATGACGGCTTTCCAGTACGGGATTGCGGGAACGACGGGGAAGTCTACGGTCGCGGCCCCGTGGCGTCCACGGGCACCGAGCCCGGAGACGCCCACCCCGCACAGCCCGGCGGCCGCGGCCAGACCGGAAACCCGACCTGTCCACACCACATGCCCGGTTCGCGGAAAAGGCCTACAGTTTATGCGATCACATCGCGTGTACCCAGCAGGTCCCTACCATCGAAGCCATGAGTGCACATCCGTCCATCGACCCGACCGAGACCGCCACGCAGGCACTGGCCACGGTCATCGAGACCCTGGCGAACGCGTTGCCCGCCGACGCCCTGGTCACCGAGACCGCGGAACGCCGCGCCTACGAGTGCGACGGTCTCTCTGCCTACCGCCAGATCCCCGGGGCGGTCGCCCTTCCGCGCACGCGGGAAGAACTCCTGACCTGCCTGCGGGTCTGCCGCGAACACGGGGTGCCGATCATCCCGCGCGGCGCGGGCACGGGGCTGTCCGGCGGCGCACTCCCGAGCGAGACCGGACTGCTGCTCTCCATGGCCCGCTTCAACCGCATTCTCGAGATCGACGCGGACAATCGCTGTGCCGTGGTGCAGCCGGGGGTGCGCAACCTGGCGATCTCCGAAGCCGCCGCACCCCAGGGCCTATACTACGCCCCCGACCCTTCCTCGCAGATCGCCTGCTCCATCGGCGGCAACGTCGCCGAGAACGCGGGGGGCGTGCATTGCCTCAAGTACGGGCTGACCGTGCACAATGTCATCGGGCTGGAGATCGTCACCCTCGACGGCGAGACCATCCGGCTAGGCGGCAAGACCCTGGATACCGCCGGCCTGGACCTCCTCGCCTTCATGGTCGGTTCCGAGGGCATGCTGGGCGTTGTCACCGAGGTCACCGTCCGCCTGCTGCCACGCCCGGAACGCACCCAGGTCCTGCTCGCCAGCTTTGCCGACGTGGAACCGGCCGGGCGTGCCGTGGCCGGGATCATTGCTGCCGGGCTGGTCCCGGCCGGGCTCGAGATGATGGACAACGCCGCCATCCGCGCGGCGGAGGACTTCGTCCATGCCGACTATCCGACCGACGCGGCGGCCATCCTGCTGTGCGAACTCGACGGGACCAATGCCGAGGTCTCGGAGGACATCATGGTCGTGCGCAAGAAACTGCTGGACCTGGGCGCCACCGAGGTGCGCACCGCCCGCGACGATGCCGAGCGTGCGCGCTTCTGGGCCGGGCGCAAGGCGGCGTTCCCCGCCGCCGGCCGCATCTCGCCGGACTACTACTGCATGGACGGCACCATCCCGCGCCACCAGCTCGGTACCGTGCTGGAACGCATCAACGGGCTGTCACAAGAGCACGGCCTGGGGGTGTGCAACGTGTTCCACGCCGGCGACGGCAACCTGCACCCGCTGATCCTGTACGACGCCAATCAGCCCGGACAACTGGAGACCGCGGAGACCTTCGGTCAGCAGATCCTCGAGCTGTGCGTGGAGGTCGGCGGCACCGTCACCGGGGAACACGGCGTCGGTGTGGAAAAGCTGGACGGGATGTGCGTGCAGTTCGCCGCCCCGGAGCTCGAACAGTTTCACCACCTGCGCCGTGCGTTCGACCCGCTGGGCCTGCTCAATCCCGGCAAGGCCGTCCCCACCCTGGCACGCTGTGCCGAGTTCGGGCGCCAGCATGTACACGGCGGCCAGGTGTCGCATCCCGATCTGCCGCGTCTGTAGGATGCCAGCCCCGAACCCACCGCACGCGACCGCTACCATGTCCGACACGACGCTGGCCACCCCGCTGGCCGACGAGTTCTCCGGTGCCGTCGATGCCACCCTGAACGCGCTGCAGGCCCTGGTCCCACTGGACATCTGGATGCTGACGCGAGTCGAGGCCGACGACTGGATCGTCCTGCACACACGCGGGCGGGCCCCACGCTTCCGTCCGGGTGCCGCGTTCAGCTGGCAGCACTCCTACTGTGTCCACATGCACGCCGGCGAGGGGCCGAACGTGGCCGCCGATGCGCGCAGCGTGCCCGCCTACGCCAGTGCCCCCATCAATGACATCGCGGCCATCGGCTGCTACGTGGGATTCCCCCTGCACGACGCCGAAGGCCAGCTGTTCGGCACCCTGTGCGGTCTGCACCCCGAGCCCGTGGATCCCGCCATCGAACGCCACGAACCGGTCATCCGCGCCCTGGCCGAATCCCTGAGCCACGTGCTGCGCCTGAGCCAGCGCGCCGAGGTCCTGGACCGCCTGCGCCAGCACACAGCCCTGTCCGTGCACAGCGACCCGCTGACCGGGGTCCTCAATCGGCACGGATGGGAGCTCGCGCTGGAGGCCGAAGAGACCCGATGCCAGCGGCTCGGACAACCCGCCGGGATCATCGCGCTGGATTTCTTTCCGGAGGGCTTGTCCTCCGACGGGGCCGAAGGCCACGACGACACCGAACTGGTGCGGGCGATCCTCGCCCTGCAGGAGCGGGCACACCCCACCGACCGGATCGGACGCCTGGGTGGCGGCCGCTTCGCCCTGCTCGCGAGCGAGATGAAGAACCCGTCGCTCGCGGAACGCGCCCGATCACTGCAACAATATCTGGCGGATCAGGGCATCCCGGCCAGTGTCGGGTACGCAGCACGCGAACCGGGCACCGGCAGCCTCGCAAGCGCCCTGCAAAACGCCGCACGCGGGAAACGCAACGCGCCACAACCCACGTCTCCCTGAACCACCCGTCCCGCCCCAGCGCTCGCTCGACAGGACACACCATGGCCCGGACCTTCGACCCAGCCGACCCTTCGCACACCCCGTTCAATCTCGGGGTCGATCACACCCTGAAGCTGCTCCACCGCCTCGCGCCGCTGGATGTCTGGATGCTGACCCGCATCGAGGACAACGAGCAGATCGTGGTGCGCGCCGACGATCACGGCTACGGGATTGAACCGGGCACCGCCTTTGACTGGGGCAACTCCTTCTGCATCCGCATGCTGGCCGAGCGCGGCCCGCGAATCGCTCCGGACGTGACACAGGTGCCCGCCTACCAGGAAGCACTCGCCGCGCAGACGGATCCACCCGCCATTGGCAGCTACATCGGCTTTCCGGTACACGACCGCGAGTACGGCATGTACGGCGTGCTGTGTGCAATGCATCCCGAGCCCGTCTCCCAGGCGATCGAATCGCGCGCGGGGGAGATCGAGTCCGCAGTCCAGGTGATCGAGGCACTGCTGCGACAACGCCGCCACATCGACGAACTCGAACGCGAACGCGAAGCGCTGATCCTGGAGGCCTACAACGACAGCCTGACCGGTACCCGCAACCGCCGCGGCTGGCAGATCGCGCTCGATGCCGAGGAACAGCGCTGCCAGGACCATAGCCTTCCGGCGGGCATCATCGCCCTGGATCTCGACCACCTGAAGGCGGTCAACGACCATGAGGGCCACGACGCCGGTGACCGGATGATCCAGGCGGCGGGCCAGGCGCTGCGGAGTGCCAGCCGCGAGAACGATGTGGTCGCGCGCCTGGGCGGCGACGAGTTCGGCGTGCTCCTGCCGGAGACCCCGGCGGACTACCTGCCCGAGATCGCCGACCGGCTGCGCGCGGCGCTCCTGGCGGCAGGTGTCGAGGCCTCCATTGGCTACGCCTGCCGCACCGTCAGCGGCTCGCTGGCCGCCGCCCAGAGCAACGCCGACGCCGCCATGTACGCCGACAAGCGCCAGCGCCGCGGCCCGTCGGCCCACTGATCGCCGCCAGGGAAGCACTGACTCATGGTTACGCGCGTTGCGGCCCGCCTGCGCCCCGAAGTCGCGCAGGTGCCGAGCGGCGGGTATCCAGAACCGGCGGCCCGTCTCGCTCCGCCCCGCCCGAAACCCGCTGCCGCAGGCCCGCCTTTGGTTTACCATTGAGGCCTTCGCATCCGGGCGACCCCAATTCTACGAGGCCGTTTCATGAGCAAAACCGTCACGCTGACCGACAACACCACGGGCAAGAGCATCGAGCTGCCGATCCAGGAGGGCTCGCACGGCCCCAACTGCCTCGATATCCGCGCCCTGTACAAGGAGCTTGGCTACTTCACCTACGACCCGGGCTTCATGTCCACGGCCAGCTGTCGTTCGGACGTCACCTTCATCGACGGCGACGAAGGCACCCTGCTCTATCGCGGCTACCCCATCGAGCAACTCGCCTCCGAGAGCACCTACCTCGAGGTCTGCTACCTGCTGCTGAACGGCGAACTTCCCTCCTCCGACGATCTCCACGACTTCTCGCGCATCATCAAGGAACACTCGATGCTGCACGAGGCGGTGCGCCGCTTCTTCGACGGCTTCCGCCACGATGCGCACCCGATGGCGATCATGGTCGGCGTAGTCGGCGCCCTGTCGGCCTTCTATCACGACAACGTCGACGTGCATAACCCGGAGCACCGCCGCATCGCCGCGCACCGGCTGATCTCCAAGATGCCGACCATCGCCGCCTGGTCGTACAAATACGCCCACGGCCAGCCGTTCATGTACCCGGATAACAACCTGTCCTACACGGCCAACTTCCTGTCGATGATGTTCGGGGTCCCCAGCGAGCCCTACCAGCCAAACCCGGTGTTCGTGCGCGCCCTGGACCTGATCCTGATCCTGCACGCCGATCACGAACAGAACGCCTCGACCTCCACCGTGCGCCTCTCCGGTTCCTCCGAGGCCAACCCGTTCGCGGCCATCTCCGCCGGCATCGCCTCGCTGTGGGGCCCGCTCCACGGCGGCGCGAACGAGAAGGTCATCCGCATGCTCGAGGACATCGTGCACTCCGACAAGAGCGTCGAGGACTTCGTTGCCCGGGCCAAGGACAAGAACGACCCCTTCCGCCTGATGGGCTTTGGCCATCGCGTCTACAAGAACTACGACCCGCGCGCCAAGATCATCCGCAAGATGTGCCACGAGCTACTGGAAGAGATGGGCGACATGGGCGCCGATAACCAGCCGCTGTTCGACGTGGCCATGGAGCTCGAACGCATCGCGATGGAGGACGACTACTTCATCGAGCGCAAGCTCTACCCGAATGTCGACTTCTACTCCGGCATCATCCTGCGCGCGATGGGCATCCCGCTGAACATGTTCACCGTGATCTTTGCGCTGGCGCGCACGGTCGGCTGGATCTCGCACTGGAACGAGATGATGATGGACCCCGAATCCCGCATCGGCCGTCCACGCCAGCTCTACACCGGCTACCCCTCCCGCGAATACGTCGCCATCGAGCAGCGCTGACCGGGACAGCAAAAGCACCGGCCCACGCGGCCGTACCGGCCCACGAAGAACCGCACCCTAGCGCCGGGCGCGAAAGAATCGGCGCAGCTGCTCGGCGGCTTCCTCCCCGAGGATCCCGCCGGTCACCTCGACACGATGGTTGTGCGCCGGATGCTCGATCAGATCCAGCGCGCTCCCTGCGGCGCCGGTTCGCGGGTCGTTCGCGCCGTATACCAGGCGGGCCACGCGGGCGTGGATCATGGCGCCGGCACACATGCTGCATGGCTCCAGGGTCACGTAGAGGGTGGTGCCCGGCAGCCGATAGTTCTGCAAGCGCTCGCCGGCTTCGCGCAGCGCCCGGATCTCGGCGTGCGCCGTCGGGTCGTGGAGCGCGATCGGTGCGTTGTGGCAGGCGGCCAGGCAGGTGCCATCGGCGTCTACCAGGACCGCGCCGACCGGGACCTCGCCGACTGCGGCCGCCCGATCCGCCAGGGACAGGGCGCGCTCCATCCAGTAGTCCGCCGCTCCCGGCGCGTCGGGCGCCGGGCCGGTCTCGCCCGGCGCCACGCTACGCGCCACTGGGGGGGCCTGGGGGCGGCTCGTCCAGCGCCACCTCGATCGCCTGGACCAGCTCCGACGGCTTCTTCTGCGGCGCGAACCGCCGGATCACCCGGCCATCGCGCCCGACCAGGAACTTGGTAAAGTTCCACTTGATGCCCTGTGTGCCCAGGGCCCCCGGCGCCTGTTCCTTGAGGTGTCGAAACAGCGGATGGGCCCCGGCACCGTTCACCTCGACCTTGGCGAACACCGGGAACGACACCCCGAATCGCGTGCCGCAGGCGCGGATCTGCCCGGCATCCCCCGGCTCCTGACCTCCGAACTGGTTGCACGGAAAGCCCAGCACGCGGAACCCCCGTTCGCCGTAGCGTTCCGCCAGGGCCTGCAGACCCTCATACTGCGGCGTGAAACCGCACTCGCTGGCCACGTTCACGATCAGCAGGACATCCCCACGCCAGGCGGCCAGCGGCTGCTCGCCGCCGGCGAGCAGCGGGGCGGAAAAATCGAACACATCGGTCATTCGTCCATCCCGTGCCCGGTCTCGCGCAGCGCTTCGTCTTCCAGTTCCGCCAGCACGTCGGCGGCGGCTTGCGACAGTGCGGCCACCAGGCGTGAGGCCGACCGCCGGTCGAGCGTGTGGGCCGCCTCCAGGTGTACCAGGCGCGCATGCGTGTCCGTGCGCAGCTGGGCCCGCAGTCCGACTCGGCCCGTGCCCTGTACGGCCTCACCGGTGTCCACAGCGCTCAGTGCCTCCAGATGGGCGGCATCCAGATCGCCGTACAACGCCGTAACGAGGATGTGCAACTGCACCGCCGGTCGCCCTTCGGCCCAGGCGTCCGCCGCGTTATCCACCAGCTCGATGGCGGTACCGTTGCGGGTCCAGCGTTCGCGCAGCAGCTGCTCGAACTGCTCGGCCGGCCGCAGGAACCACTCGTTGTAGTAGTCCGACTCGTAGCGATGGTCCCCCAGGCGGTAGACCAGTCCCTTGCCAGAATAGGCCGGCGCCACGCGCACCGATCCCAGTTCGACCGCCAGGGGCTCGGCGTCTCCGGCCATGCGCGGCGCCGGCTCGGCGGGCAACTCCAGCAGGAACCACGAGCGGTCAACGGCCTCGCGTTCGGGGATCAGCGTGCAGCCGCCCAGTGTCCAGGCGATCAGCAGCAGTGCGGCAACGCTCCATCGGGTCATCCATCTACTCCTTGTCCATGGTGCTGCGGGGCGGCGGGGCACCGAACAGCGCGCCCCCCGGGTTGCGGCGTACGTCATCGGACAGGCTGCGCAGTCCGGCGATCGCGGCCTGCAATTCGTCCAGGGTTTCCAGCAGCTTGGCCTCGCTCACATCCATGCCCCGATCGAGGCGTTCGACCATCGAATCCATCCGGTCGACCAGCCGTCCGACATCCGCCGCTTCGGCCGTCTCGCGCAGTTCCCGCAGCGCGGCCCGCGTCTCGCTGGGCAATGCCTGGGTATCCGGGTGCTCGATCAGGCGCTCGACCGACTCCATCACCCGGGTGGCCGTGCGGGTTGTTGTCTGCAGCTCCTCGATCATTTGATCCGCCTGGTCCGCCAGGCGGGCGGTATCCAGGTCCCGGATCGTGGTCTCCACCGTGACCAGCAGGCTCGTCAGGTTGTCCACCACACCCTCGATGTCCAGCTCGTCGATACGCTTGAGGAGGTTCTCGGCATACTCCAGAAACTGCATGGCGGTACTTGGTGCGGACGGGATGTAGATACCCTCCGGGTCCCAGTCATGTGCCAGTGGCGGATGGGCCTCGGGGTCCGAGAAGTCCGCCTCGAGATAGTTCATACCAGTGATTCCCTGAGCGGCCATGCGGACCCGAAGCCCGGCATCGATCAGGTTTTCGAAGACCTCCACGCGGAACTCGCCCTCCTGCGCACTGGCCGCAAAACGATCCGGGTACAGCCGCGCCCGCACCATCACGTAGCGTTTGCGATCGCGCGGCGGGATATCCGCCTCGTACACCACCGAGGTAAACGTCATGTCGGTCACCTCGCCAATGGTCACCCCGCGGAACTTCACGGGCGCCCCCACCTCCAGGCCCTGGATCGACGCGTCCATGTACGTCTCGATCTGGATCGACGGGCGCAGGAGATTGCCCGCCGTCAGGATCAGCAGCGCCGCGACCAGCGCGGCCAGCCCCCCGAGGATGAACAGCCCCAGCCGGAAATGATGTCGGGCACTCATGCGGGCCTCTCCTCGTCGGAATCCGTCCGCCGCAGGAAACGCTGTACCCACGGGTGGTTCGATGTATCGCGCAGGGTGGCCGGGTCGCCCTCGGCCGCAATCCCCTGACTCTCCTTGTCGAGCATAATCACCCGGTCGGCGATCGCAAAAATGCTGGCCAGTTCGTGACTGACGATCACGATCGTCATGTCCAGGGTGCGGGCCAGACGCTGGATCAGCCGGTCCAGACCGGCCGAGGTAATCGGATCGAGCCCGGCCGAGGGCTCGTCCAGAAACAGCACTTCCGGGTCCAGCACCATGGCCCGCGCGATCGCTGCCCGCTTCTGCATCCCCCCGCTGATCTCGGAGGGCATGAAATCGGCAAACGCGCCCAGCCCCACCAGTTGCAGACGCGCCCGCGCGATCGCGTCCATCGCCTCGCGCGGCAGATCGGTATGGACCTCCAGCGGCAGGCGCACATTCTCCAGCAAGGTCATCGAGCCGAACAGCGCGCCCATCTGGTACATCACGCCCACGCGCCGCAGGATCGCCTCCCGCTGCGCCTCGTCGGCCTCGGCGATATCCGCGCCGGCC
Organism: Thioalkalivibrio sp. ALE9; assembly: GCF_000377445.1. Taxonomy (NCBI): domain Bacteria; kingdom Pseudomonadati; phylum Pseudomonadota; class Gammaproteobacteria; order Chromatiales; family Ectothiorhodospiraceae; genus Thioalkalivibrio; species Thioalkalivibrio sp. ALE9. The sequence goes on along the minus strand of NZ_KB898136.1, from coordinate 27,953 downwards.
ACCCAGATATGCCCGGCCAGCGGCTGGTAGAGCCCGATCATGTGCTTGAGCAGCGTGCTCTTGCCACTTCCGGAGCCGCCCAGGATCACGAAAATCTCGCCCCGACGCACGTCGAAATTGAGATCACGCATCAGCACCAGATCGTCAAAGCCCATGGTCAGACCACGGACGCGGATCACCACGTCGCGCTCGTCAGGATCCGCCATGTGCATGTGCGTCTGGTTCATGCGTCAGACCCCGAGATGGTAGAACAGCACGGCAAACACGCCGTCCAGCACCACGATCAGGATGATCGACGTCACCACCGCGCTGGTGGTGGACAGCCCCACCGAGGCCGCCCCGCTCCCGGTCTGCAGCCCGCGCAGGCACCCCACGCCGGCCACCACCAGGCCGAATACCACGGCCTTGACCAGCCCGGAAAACAGATCCGACGGGCTCAATGCGGATGTCACCTGGTTGAAGTACGCCACCCAGGGGATGCCGAAGCCCTGCATCACCACCGCGCCTCCAATCAGCCCGATCATGTTGGCGTACAGCGCCAGCAGTGGCGCCACCAGCAAACCGGCCAGCACCTTCGGCAAGACGAGAAAGTGCACCGGATCCAGCCCCATCGTCTTCAGGGCATTGACCTCCTCGTTCACCTTCATGGTCCCGATCTCGGCCGCGAATGCCGCCCCGGAACGGCCGGCGAGCAGGATGGCCATCATCAACGGCCCCAGTTCGCGGAACAGCGAAACCGCCACCAGGTTCGCCACAAAGATCTCGCCGCCGAACTGGCGCATGGCGATCGCCGACTGAAACGCCAGGATCACCCCCAGCAGGAATGCAATCAGCGAGACAATGGGCAATGCCTGAAAGCCCGCGGCCTCCGCCACGCGCAGGGTGTCGCCCCAGCGCACCTGGCGCGGGCGCCGCAGAGAGCTGCCGATGGCCCGGGCCAGCTCGCCCACGAAGGTGAACTGCGAGTGGGCGGCGCGCCCCACGCGGTCGATCCCGTCCAGCAACCCCGGCCACCAGCCACGGCCCCGGGCGGCCCGCGCCGGCTCGACCGTCTCCAGCTCGCGGTATGGCGCCAGCTGGTCCCGGACCATCGACCCCATCCCTTCGAACCGGACCTCGGCCCCTGCCCTCCCGAGGTCCTGCTCCAGCGCATGCAGCAGTGCGGCCCCCGCGCCATCGCAGTACTCGACGCCCTCCATGTCGACGACCACATCCTGCGCCCCCGCCTGCTCCGCCAGATCGCGCACACGCCGCCGCAGTGTGCCCCAGTGACGTTCCACCGCATGCACATCCAGCCGCCCGGTCAGGCGCAGGCGGGGCGCCGGGTCGGCTGTGGCATCATATTCAAACGACTGTCGCCCACCGGCGGCCGTGGAATCCATCGCGCAACTCGCGTAGAACGTGCGGCCATGGTAGCCGCAACACGGCCCCGGGAACCATTCGCCCACCCGGAACATTCCAAGGCCTGTCCGCCATCACCAATCACGAGGCTCGCATGCCATCGGCTCAGGAAGCCCTGCAACAGATTGAACACGCACTCAACGAAGTGCTCCTCGGCAAACCCGAGCCGGTGCGACTGGCCCTGGCCTGTCTGCTGGCCAACGGGCACCTGCTGATCGAGGATCAGCCCGGTGTCGGCAAGACCACTCTGGCCCACGCCCTTGCCCGGGCGATGGCCCTCGACTACCAGCGGGTACAGTTCACCAGCGACCTGCTGCCCGGCGACGTACTGGGCGTCTCCATCTTCGAGCAGGGGAGCGGCGAGTTTCGCTTCCATCCCGGCCCCGTCTTCACCCAGGTGCTCCTGGCGGACGAGATCAACCGTGCGCCCCCCAAGACGCAAAGCGCATTGCTGGAGGCCATGGAGGAGCGCCAGGCCAGTGTCGAGGGCGCGACCCGCGCCTTGCCGGTACCGTTCTTCGTGATCGCCACCCAGAATCCGGAGGAGCAGGTCGGCACACACCCGCTGCCGGAGTCCCAGCTCGACCGCTTCCTGATGCGCATCCAGCTGGGCTACCCGGATGCCGGAGCCGAACGGGCCCTGCTCGAGCGCAGCGGTCCGGCCCCGACGGCCGCGCCGGCCGCGGAGACCCACCCGACACCCCCGAGCCTGGCGGCCCCGCACCAGCTGCGCGAATGGCAGGACCAGGTGGCCGGCGTCCACGCGGATGCCGCAGTCCTCGATTACCTGCAGGGCCTGTTGAGTGCGAGCCGCGACCGGGCGCGCTTCGCCCACGGGCTGTCGCCCCGCGCCGGGCTGGGCCTCCTGCGCGCGGCCCGGGCCCATGCCTTTCTCGACGGCCGGGACTACACCACGCCCGACGACGTCGCCCGTGTACTGCCCTCGGTCGCCGGCCACCGCCTGCGGTCACGCGAGCCGGAGAGCCCCGAACGCACGGTCGCACGCCTGATGGAATGCGTCCCGACTCCATGACCCGTTCCCCCCGCGCGCGAGGCCGCATGGCGCAACTGCGGGACGACGCGATCCGCTGGATCACCCGCCGCCACGCGCACGACGGCCAGGCGGCCCGCCTGGGCCGTGACCGCATCTACATCCTGCCTACGCGGGCCGGCTACACCCTGCTCGGGATCCTCCTGGTCATGCTCCTGGGTTCGATCAACTACTCCAACAACATGGCGTTCCTGCTGACCTTCCTGCTGGTCGGCATCGGCCACAACGCCATGTGGTACACCCACCGCAACCTGCTCGGCCTGCAGGTGGCCACCCTGCCCGTGCCGCCGGTCTTTGCCGGCCAGCCACTCGGTATCACGCTGCGCCTGAGCGAGACAGACGGGCGCGCCCGCGAGGCTCTGGCGCTGCGTGTCGGCAACCGGGCGACGGGCCCGTTTCCGGTACCGGCCCGGGGCGCCGAAACCGCCCGCCTGGAACTGTCCGGTCAGCCGCGGGGGCTCTACCGTCTGCCGCGCCAGCGGCTCGACACCCGCTACCCGCTGGGCATCCTCGAGGCCTGGACCTGGCTGACGCTGACCCCGGAGATCGTGGTCTATCCGGCCCCCATCGACCCGGGCGCCACACTCGGCGGGACCGGAGAAGACGAGGCGCCCGCCTCCACCGGCCACGCGGGGGATGCCCCGGACCAGATTCGCCCCTACCGACCCGGGGACCCGCCCGGACGCATTATCTGGAAGGCGTTTGCCCGCAGCGGCAAACTCCACGTGCGCGAGGCCGCCAGTGGTCAGGGCGATCGCCTGTGGCTGGAGTGGGACGCGATGCCCGCCCCGGATACCGAGACACGCCTGTCCATGCTGTGCCATCAGGTGCTGGCGGCCCATGCCGAGGGTCGTTTCTTCGGCCTGCGCCTGCCCGACCAGACCCTGGAACCAGGCCAGGGTGTCAGCCACCGGGATTCCTGCCTCCGGGCGCTTGCCGGGTTTCGGGCCAAGCCCATCGAACTCGACCCGGAGCCCCGCTCATGACACCCGCGCCCACCCCGGCGGACCCGCGGGCCGAGCTGCGCGGCCTGGACCTGGCCCTGGTCGCGTTGCCGGCGGCCGCCCTGCCGCACGTCTGGCATCAGCCCCCGTGGATCACCGCGCTGGTGGTGCTCGCCATCGCCACCCGGGCGTGGCTACTGGCCACCGGACGCGCTGCCCCCTCGCTGGCCGTCATGAGCGTGCTGGCCGTGATCGCCGGCGGGCTGACCTTTGCCCAATTCGGCACCGTGTTCGGCCAGGAGGCCGGCACCGCCCTGCTGCTCGTCATGATCGCCTTCAAGCTGCTGGAGACCCGCAACCGACGCGACATCGTGATCGCCCTGTTCCTCGGCTATTTTGTGGTCGTCACCTCCTATTTCTTCGATCAGTCCATCCTGATCGCCGGCTACTCGCTCCTGGCGACCGCCCTGCTCACCGCCGCGCTGATCCAGGTCCATGCCGGGCGTCCGCTCCCGCGCCGGCAACTGGCGCGACAGGCCGGGACCATGCTGCTGCATGCCCTGCCCTTCATGCTGATCCTGTTCTTCGTCTTCCCTCGCGTGGAAGGTCCGCTGTGGGGAGACCCGCAGCACGAGGAGAGCGCCCGCACCGGGTTGTCCGGCGAGCTCAATCCCGGTGACATCGCCAGTCTGCTGCAGGACGACTCCACCGCCCTGCGGGTCGAATTCGCCGACGCGGTGCCCCCTCCGCGCGCGCAGTACTGGCGCGCCCTGGTGATGACCGATTTCGACGGTCGGCGCTGGTCCGCCGACGAAAACCGGTCCGTGATCGAGGCCCCCGCACCGGGTGATGACGAGCGTGTTACCCGCTACACCGCCACCCTCGAGCCGACCCGCGCCCGCTATCTACCCGTGCTGGACTACCCCGTCGCCCTGCCGGAGGACGCGGAGCTACGCGCGAACCACCAGGTCCTGCGCGATCGCCGCATCACCAGCCGCATCCAGTACAGCGCCGGGGCGGATCTTGTCACCCCGCCCGGCGCCGGCGAGCCATCACTGGACCCACAGGAACGTGCCCGCGCCCTGCACCTGCCCCCCACCGCCGCGCCCCGCTCGCGTACCGAAGTCGCGTTGTGGCGCGCGACCCACGGCGACGACGACCGCGCGATCATCCAGGAGGCGCTACGCCGTTTCGCCGGCGAACCCTATCGCTACACCCTCCAGCCCCCGCGCCTGCAGGACGACACCACCGACCAGTTCCTGTTCGAGACCCAGGCCGGCTACTGCGAGCACTACGCCTCCGCATTCGCCGTGCTGATGCGGGCGGCCGGCATCCCCACCCGCGTCGTCACGGGGTATCAGGGGGGTGCCTGGCAAACGCGCGGGGAATACCTGCGCCTGCGCAATGCCGACGCCCATGCCTGGAACGAGGTGTGGCTGGATGGCGAGGGCTGGGTGCGTGTGGACCCCACCGCCGCCATCGCGCCCGAGCGGATCGAGCAGGGGCTCACCGGCCTCGCCCGCGACACCGGGGAGGACATACCGGGCTTTCTCCTGCGCGGAGAGGGACTGTCGTGGCTGCAGCGGGCGCGCTTCGGTCTCGAGGACTGGGGCGATTTCGTGCGCTTTCGCTGGGAGAGCTGGGTGCTGGCGTTCGACCCCGAGCGCCAGCGCGAGCTCTTCGCCCGCCTCGGGCTGGATCCACGGGACTGGCGCTCGGTCCTGATGGCACTGGGCGTCAGCTTTGGCAGCCTGGCGCTGATCGCCATCATCTGGGTCTGGCTGCGCCGTCCGCGCCAGCGGCGCTCCCCGGCCGATCGCCTGCTGCAAAGGCTATCCGAGCGTATCGCACGGCATGACCGCAGCCTGGCGCGCCAGGCTCACGAGCCGGTGGATGCGTGGACCCGGCGCGTCGGCCGGGCGCGCCCGGACCTCGCGCAACCACTGACAACCTTCGCCCGCGTCTACAACCGCCAGCGCTTCGCGCCGCTGACCCCGGAGCAGCGCAAGGACCAACTTGATCACCTGCGCGACCTGCTGCGACAGGTTCCACGCGGAAAGCCCGCCGCGCCGCCAGCCCGGGAGCACGCATAACCGTCGCGCTCACTCCCAAGGGGGGCGCCAAAAAAACGGGGCCGACCGGTGCAGTTGGACCGGTCAGCCCCGTTGGCCGTTCGCGACCCGTTTCACCGGGTCGCTCCGCGTGGCGCGTTATGCCGCGTCGTTGCGGAAGATGAAGTGGTGCCGGGCACCGCGGCGCTCGTCCTGGCGACGTGCCACCTTCTGCACCTCCGGACGATTGGCGAACTGCGCCAGGGTAATCCCGTCCAGGAAATCGTACAGTTGCTGGCTCAGATCATCCCACAGCTCGTGGGTCAGGCAGCGGTCGCCGTCCTGGCAGTCCTTGTGACCCTTGCAGCGGGTGACATCCACTGATTCGTCCACCGCGGTAATGATATTCGCGATGCTGATCTGGTCGGCACGCTTGGCCAGGCGATACCCACCGCCCGGGCCACGCACACCTTCCACCAGGTCGGCCTTGCGCAGCTTGGCGAACAGCTGTTCCAGATAGGACAGCGAAATGCCCTGGCACTGCGAGATGTCGGCAAGCGTCACGGGCCCGATCCGGTCGTGAATCGCCAGATCCATCATGGCCGTCACCGCGTAGCGGCCCTTGGTTGAGAGTTTCATGATTTCTGCCTCCGAATAACCTTGAGTATGTGTCCTGCTCGACATCCGTTCGCAGGCGTGCATCCGTTCTTAATTCCTGACCATGTTCGTCAAGAATAATTCCCTTCTTACCTGACAGCAACAGTCGGGAATAATTCCCTTATTCTAGCAGGCGAATGAACAAAGATCACGGAATGCTAACGTAGGTATTCAGAACCCCCCGGGGCGCGGGAGTTCCCGGGGAGGATGCCGGGGACGAACATACACGGGTTAACCCGACGCGGCGGGGTTGCGCAGAGGGGTGCCGCAGGCCATTACAGGACAGACCTGCACGGGGACGCACCGGCGCGCCGCTAAGGTTCTACCCGAGGCGAGGAACCTCGGGGCCGTCCAGGATCATGACCAGCGTCCCCGTGGGCAGGCGAGGAAACAATTCGATGACCTCATCGTTGCGCATGCGCACGCAGCCTTCCGAGGCCGGCTCGCCAATGCGCCCTTCCTCGTCGGTGCCATGGATGTAGATATATCGGCGCAGCGAATCGACATTGCCGCCCCGGTTGATCCCCGGCTCCAGGCCCTCCAGCCACAGGATGCGCGAAGTGATGTTGTCGCGCGGGCTGCGGGCACCCGGCTCGGTCAGGATGTCGGCGATCTGGCCGGTGTTGCCCCGGGCCCGGAAGATGGTCCCGCGCGGCGCGCCCTCGCCAAAGCGCTCGGCGATCCGATGCAGCCCCAGCGGTGTGGTGTAGGTTCCCTCCTCGAACCCCACCCCGCGCGCGGACGTGGACACGTCGAAGATGTCGGTGACCCGGTCGCCCTCCCAGACGTAGAGGCGTTGCTGGTCCACCCGCACCACCACGACGGGCACATCGCCGGCATCCGGGGCCCGTTCCCGGGCATCCCGTACCACGGGTTCGATCCAGCGGAGACTCGGCACAAGCACCTCGCGTCTACTTCTTGTTGGCGAGATCCAGCACCTCGCCCGCCACCGGCGTGTTCACCAGCCCGTCGCCGCGCAGGGCCGCCAGGTGCTCCAGATAGTCCGGGGGCAACCCGGTCACGTACTCCCCGGTAAACACCGAACAATCGAACGCCTCGATATTCCGGTTGCCCCGGCGTACGGCCTTTTGCAGATCTTCCAGGTCCTGGTAGATCAGGCGGTCGGCCGCGATCGCCTCGCACACCTGCTCTTCGTCGCGGCCGTGGGCGATCAGTTCCTCGGCCGCCGGCATGTCGATCCCGTACACATTGGGATAGCGCACCGGTGGCGCGGCCGAGGCGAAATAGACCTTCTTCGCACCCGCCTCGCGGGCCATCATCACAATCTCGCGCGACGTGGTGCCACGCACGATCGAGTCGTCCACCAGCATCACGTTCTTGCCCCGGAACTCCAGCGAGATCGCGTTCAGCTTCTGGCGCACGGATTTCCGCCGCTTGGTCTGGCCCGGCATGATGAACGTGCGTCCGATATAGCGATTCTTGATGAAGCCCTCGCGGTACTTGATGTTCAGCTCGTGCGCCATCTCCAGCGCAACAGTGCGGCCCGTGTCCGGAATCGGCACGATCACGTCAATGTCATGGTCCGGCCAGATGCGCCGGATCTTCTCGCCGAGAGCGGTGCCCATGCGCATGCGCGCGCGGTGCACGAACACATTGTCGATCACCGAGTCCGGGCGGGCGAAGTACACATGCTCGAAGATGCAGGGATTCAGACGGGTCTCGGCGGCGCATACCCGCGTGCTGACCTCGCCCTCCGGCGTGATGAACACCGCCTCGCCCGGCGCCAGGTCGCGCTCCAGATCGAAGCCCTGGGACTCCAGTGCCGCGCTTTCCGAGGCGACCATCCATTCGCGTCCGCCCTCCTCGGACTCGCGCGAGCCGTACACAATGGGCCGGATGCCGTGCGGATCGCGAAACGCCAGCAGGCCACGCCCGGCGATCATCGCGACCACCGCATAGGCCCCTTCCGCGCGCTGGTGCACCCGCTCCACCGCATCGAACACCGCATCCGGGGTCAGCCCGTTGTCGAGGAAGCGCAGCAGTTCCTGGGCAAAGACATTCAGCAGAATCTCGGAGTCCGAATCGGTATTGATGTGCCGACGATCGGTCGCGAACAGTGCCTGCTTCAGCTCGCGCGCGTTGGTCAGGTTGCCGTTGTGCCCCAGCGTGATCCCGAACGGCGAGTTCACATAAAACGGCTGCGCCTCGGCCGAACTGGACGAGCCCGCGGTCGGATACCGCACATGCCCGATGCCCATGTTCCCGGTCAGGCTCTGCATGTGCTGGTTGTTGAAGACGTCGCGGACCAGTCCGTTGTCCTTGCGCAGGTGCAGGCGGCCGTCCTCATCACAGGTCACGATGCCTGCGGCGTCCTGCCCGCGGTGCTGCAGCACCAAAAGGGCATCATAAAGGGGCTGGTTCACCGGGCTGCGCCCGACGATTCCGACAACTCCACACATACGGCTACAGGCTCCAGGTCTACGGCGAGAGAAACACTGAGTAATGGACACGCTCGCGCTCGAGTCGCTTTTGCGTGCGTTTAATGCGCGGTGACTGCCGTGCAGTCATTCTGCACAAGGGAACCGCAACGCCGTGCGCGCGCCCGTTGTGATCGAAAACGGTCTGTCGAGCCCCTGCTTTCAATCGTTTGCGGGGTTGGTACCCCAGGTTCCCCGATCCTGCGTTGCGGCCCGAATCCGTCAAAAACGGGCCGGTAGAACCACGACCGGCTGCGCACCGCGCCTGGTCTCGGAAAACCTGGGGTGCCAACGCGAGTGTGTCCATTACTCAGTGTTTCCCTGCTCGCCGTCGGGGATCACTTCGTCGACAGGTTCGTCGCTCGCCAGCAGGTCATGGATCTGCTCCTGCCAGCCTTCCGGCAACTGGGCGATCAGCCAGTCCACCACGCGTTCGAACTCGGGGATCAGGCGGCTGTTCTCCCACCAGGGTTCGTCCGGCATCAGCGTCAACGAGGCCAGGAAGACGAGAACCGCCACCAGCAGCACCCCGCGCAGCAGGCCAAAGATCACGCCCAGCGAGCGGTCGGTACCGGTCAGGCCGCTTCCCTTGACCAGCCGATTCGCCAGCACACCGAGGATGCCGCCCACGATCAGGACGGCGATAAAGATCAGTGCGAAACCAATGCCCAGGCGCAGCGTCGCGTCGGAGACCGCCTGCGGCAATTGCTCCGCGACCTCCGCCGCATAGCGGATGCCCAGCCACACCCCGATGATCCACGTGGCGAGTGAGAACGACTCGCGCACGAAGCCGCGAAAAAGGCTGATCAGCCCGGATACGACGATCAGGGCGATGATGACGAGGTCGATCCAGTTCACGGGGCCGGCGTCACGTGCTGAAAGGGCGCGTAGTTTACCGCAGCCATCCGTTCCTCGCAGGGGCGTCCTGGACTGGCCATCAGGGGTGGGCCACCACGATGCCGGAGAGCTCCAGCTCGTCCTGCAGGCGTTCCCCCAGGGTGACCGCATCCTCGCGCTGCGCCAGCGGCCCAACCTTCACGCGGTAAATCGGACGCCCATCCGCGGTGGAGTCATCGATAAACGCCGGCCAGCCGGCCTCGCGCAGGCGGGCGGACTGTTCGCGTGCGTTGTCCTCGTCGCGGAAACTCCCGACCTGGACCGCCCAGCCCGCCTGCACCGGCTCGTCCGCTTCCGCCAGGCGGCGCGCGTCTGACGGTTGTGGCTCCGCAACATCCTCGCGGGCTTCTCCGCCGTTCTCCAGGCTGTGCAGTTCCGCCACCGGTCCCTCGCGTTCCCCCGTCGGCGCGGCCGGGGCCACCTCCCGACGCGGCGTCGGCCGCTCCGACGGCAGGGCGATATCCGGTTCGGCAAACGTCGGGGCCGGCGGCACCGGGTCCTCGATCCCGCTCATGTACTCGTAACCGGCCCCGTCGAAAAGCCAGGGCAGAAAGATCACCGCCAGCACGATCAGGATGACCGCGCCCACCAGGCGAAAACGAATGGGATTGTCGCGGGTCATGCGCTCATCCGACGGCGGGGGCTGGAAGACACGGGGATCCGGGAAGCATCACGTTGCAATGACAGTACGCCCGCTGGCGCTGCCGTCGCAAGCCGATGCCAGATGGCGACATGGCCTTCAGACCGCATGCACGGCCTCGCCATCCGGCCAGTCAGGCTCCACCCGACCGGACAACGCCGCCGGGGCCAGCGCCGGCGCGTGTTCCAGGACGGCCGCAACGGTGTGGAAGGATCCGAACACCACCACCCTGCCCCGTGGCCCGGCGCGGCGCGCGGCCTCGCTGAGGGCACCATCGACGCCGTCCACGCGACATACCGGCCCCTGCCCGGCCGCTTCCAGCTCGTCGGCCAGTGACCCGGCCGGCAATGCTCGTGCCAAATCCAGCGGGACCGGGATCCAGGCATCGACAAGGCCTTCCAGCAGGGGCCACATGGCCGTCCGCTCCTTGTCCGCCATCACCGCCACGAGCGCGACCACCGGGCCATCGACCGGGTGTGCCTCCAGCCAACGCGCCAGTTCCCCAACCGCATGGAGGTTGTGGGCCACGTCCAGCAGCCATTCCGGCGTGCCCCGTAGCCGTTGCAGGCGGCCCGGCGCCGAGATCTCCAGCGCCTGGCGGACCACGGCTTCGGTCAGGCCCGCGCCTCGCCCCAGGCTCTCGACCACCGCCAGCGCGGTGGCCGTGTTCAGCAATGCCGCCCCGTCGATCCGGGCGCCCACGCCCGCGAGCCGCCATTCGCGAGACTGCCCCTGCCAGACCCACTGCAGCGCCGCCCCGGACCGCGTCAGGGTGAAGTCACGCCCGCTGCGAACGGCCCGCGCCTCCAGGTGGTCGGCATGCGCCAGCACGCTGGCGGGCGGCTCCGGTTCGCCCAGCACCACCGGCCGTCCGGCGCGCATCACGCCGGCCTTCTCGCGCCCGATCGCCTCGCGGCTGTCACCCAGCCAGGTCTGATGATCCAGGTCCACCGCAGTGATCGCGGCGACATCGGCATCCCAGATATTGACCGCATCCAGGCGCCCGCCCAGTCCGACCTCCAGTACCTGCACGGCGACCCCGGCATCACGGAACAGCCAGGCCGCCGCCAGCGCGCCAAACTCGAAATAGGTCAGGGAATCATCGCCACGGGCCTGGTCGACGGCCTCGAACGCCCGGCACAGGGCGCTGTCGGAGAGGGGGTCACCGTCGATGCGGATGCGTTCGTTGTAGCGCAGCAGGTGCGGAGAGGTGAACAGGCCGACCTTCAGGCCCTGGGCCTGCAGCAGGGCCGCGGTACGCGTGGCGACCGTGCCCTTGCCATTGGTGCCGGCCACGATCACCGTGCGCGGCCCATCGGTATCCCGCAGGCCGAGGCGGTCAGCCACCAGCGCAATGCGCTCGAGTGTCAGGTCCATACCCACGGGGTGGAGCTGTTCCTGGAAGGAGAGCCACTCCGCCAGGGTCGCGAAACGCATCGGCCGCCTCAGGAGGAACGCGGCGGGTCGACGCGTTCCACATCCGCCCCGTCCTCGGGGCTGATCACCTCGACGGCCCCCTCGGCATCCTCCTCACCCGCATCGGACCCGGGCGCCGGCCCGTGCGTCAGCATGCCCAGCACCGTCGCCAGACGGCTGCGCATGTCGCGGCGGTCCACGATCATGTCGATCGCACCGTGCTCCAGCAGGAACTCCGATCGCTGAAAACCTTCCGGCAGGGTCTCGCGCACGGTCTGCTGGATCACGCGCGGTCCGGCAAAGCCGATCAGCGCGTTCGGCTCGGCCACGTTGAGATCGCCCAGCATCGCCAGGCTGGCCGAGACGCCGCCCATGGTCGGATCCGTCATCACCGAGATGAACGGGATGCGCTCTTCCTGCAGGCGCGCCAGCACCGCACTGGTCTTGGCCATCTGCAGCAACGAGAACAGCGCCTCCTGCATACGCGCCCCACCAGAGGCGCTGAAGCACACCAGCGGGATGCCCTGCTCCAGGGAGCGATTGGCCCCGCGCACGAAGCGCTCGCCCACCGCGGAGCCCATGGAGCCCCCCATGAAGCGGAAATCGAAGGCGGAGGCCACCAGCGGGCGGCCCAGCAACTGCCCCTGCATGACCACCAGGGCGTCACGCTCGCCGGTGGCCTTCTGGGCGGCCACCAGGCGATCCTTGTACTTCTTGGAATCGCGGAATTTCAGCACATCCGAGGATTCGATATCGGCCGCGATCTCCTCGCGGCCCTCGGCATCCAGGAAGGTCTCGAGCCGCCGACGGGCGCTCATCCGGCGGTGATGGCCGCACTTCGGGCAGACGTCGAGATTGCGCTCCACCTCGGGGCGGTACAGCGTCGCGTCACAGCCCTCGCAGCGGACCCACAGGCCCTCCGGGACCCCGCGCTTGGTCGCGTTGTCGGTGCGGATGCGCGAAGGCATCAACTTCTCGAACCAGCTCATGCCGTCTCCCCGTCGTCCGAATCGGCGCCGCGCATTCTACACCGTGGCCGCCGCGCCCGGGGAGCGCGCCGCATCCATGGCACTGCGCATCTCCCGGACCACGGCCGCCGCGGCCCGGGCGAAACCGTCGCCGTCCCCGTCGTGCTCCTCGGCCAGGCGCACGATCGCGCTGCCCACCACCACGGCATCGGCGACCCGCGCCACCTGTGCAGCGGTCTCGGCATCGCGGATGCCGAAGCCCACCCCCAGCGGCAGCCCGGTGTGCCGTCGCAGACCGTCCAGACGCGCGGACAGGGCCGAGACATCCAGGCTCTGCGAGCCGGTCACGCCCTTCAGGGACACGTAGTACACGAAGCCGCGGGCGGCCCGCGCCACATGGTCGATACGCGTCTCCGAGGTGGTCGGCGCGATCAGGAAGATCGGATCGATCCCGGACTGTTCCAGCAACCCGACCACGTCCTCGCTTTCCTCCGGCGGCAGGTCCACCGTCAGAAGCCCGTCGAGCCCGGCCGCCTGTGCGGTCTCGGCAAAGGCGTCGTAACCCATGCGTTCCACCGGGTTCAGATAGCCCATCAGCACCACGGGCGTGGTGGTGTCGGACTTGCGAAACTCGGCCACCATCGCCAGCACGTCGCGCAAGCCGGTGCCGAAGCGCAGCGCGCGTTCGCAGGCCTTCTGGATCACCGGACCATCGGCCATCGGATCCGAGAACGGCACCCCCAGCTCGATCAGGTCGGCCCCGGCCTCCACCAGCGCGTGCATCAGGGGCACGGTCGCGCCCGGCTCCGGGTCGCCGGCCGTCACATAGGGAATCAACGCGGCGCGATTCTGTTCGCGCAGTTCCGCAAAGCGCTGCTCGATTCGGCTCATAGCGTAATCCCCTCGCGTTCGGCCACGGTGTTCAGGTCCTTGTCGCCGCGCCCGGACAGATTGATGATGATGCTCTGGTCAGCGCGCATCTCGGGGGCCAGGTCCAGCACATGGGCAATCGCGTGACTGGTCTCCAGCGCCGGGATGATCCCCTCGGTGCGGGTCAGGCGGTGGAACCCGGCCAGGGCCTGATCATCGGTCACCGACACGTAATCGACCCGGCCGATGTCCTTGAGCCACGCATGCTCCGGCCCCACGCCCGGGTAGTCGAGCCCCGCCGAGACCGAGTGCGTGCCGATGATCTGGCCGTTCTCGTCCTCCATCAGATAGGTCCGGTTGCCATGCAGCACGCCCGGCTGGCCCGCGCACAATGGCGCGGAATGCCGGCCCGTCTCGACCCCGTCCCCGCCGGCCTCGACCCCGATCATCGCCACCGACTCATCGCCCAGGAACGGATGGAACAGCCCGATCGCATTGGATCCCCCGCCCACGCAGGCCACCAGGGTATCCGGCAGCTTGCCGGTCATTGCCAGATGCTGCTCGCGCGCCTCGCGGCCGATCACCGCCTGAAAGTCGCGCACCATCGCCGGGTAGGGGTGTGGACCGGCCACCGTACCGATGATGTAGAAGGTGTCGTCGACGTTGGTCACCCAGTCCCGCATCGCCTCGTTCAGGGCATCCTTCAGCGTGCGCGTGCCGGATTTGACCCCCACCACCTCGGCGCCCAGCAGGCGCATGCGATAGACGTTCTGGGACTGCCGCCGGGTGTCCTCTTCGCCCATGTAGATCACGCATTCCAGCCCCAGACGCGCGGCCACGGTCGCGGTCGCCACCCCGTGCTGACCGGCGCCGGTCTCGGCAATGATCCGCTTCTTGCCCAGCTTCTTCGCCAGCAGCGCCTGCCCGATGGTGTTGTTCACCTTGTGCGCACCGGTGTGGTTCAGGTCCTCGCGCTTCAGGTAGATCTGCGCCCCGCCGAGCTCCCGCGACAGGCGCTCGGCGTGATACAGCGGGTTCGGCCGTCCGACGAACTGCTTCAGGTCGTGGTCCAGTTCCGCCATGAACTCGGGATCCCCGATGTAGCGCTCATACACCTGCTGCAGTTCATCGAGCGCGCCCATCAGCGTCTCCGACACGAAGCGCCCGCCATACGGACCGAAATGCCCGCGGGCATCCGGGAATGCCGCCCAGTCAATCTTGTTCATCAGTCTCCACCTCGCATTGGCGCACGGCCCGCACGAAGGCCCGCATGCGCCGTGCATCCTTGACCCCGGGCGCGGATTCCACCCCGGAACTCACATCGACCCCGTACGGGCGCAGGTGTTCCAGCGCCTCCCGCACCGAGTCTGCATCCAGTCCCCCGGCCAGCAACCACGGCCGTTCCAGGGCATCGGGCACACGCTGCCAGTCGAAGCGATGCCCCGAGCCGCCGCTGCGCCCGCCACCGTGGCTGTCCAGGAGAAACCCCTGGGCATCGGGATGCGCGTCCATTGCCGAGCGCGGATCGTCCCCGTCCCCCATCGCGATCGCCTTCAGGTAGGGCCGCCCGAAACGCGCGCAGGCCGTCGCGCTCTCGTGCCCGTGAAACTGCAGGCAGTCCAGTCCTGCCGTCCGCAGGACCTGTTCCACACGCGCAGGCTCGGGGTCCACGAACAACCCCACCGTGGTCACGAACGGCGGCAGCGCGGCCGCAATCGCCGCCGCCTGCGCCGGTTCCACGGCCCGCCGGCTCGGGGCGTGAAACACAAGCCCGATCGCATCCGCCCCGGCCCGAGCCGCGGAAAGCGCCTGCTCCACCGTGGTGATTCCGCAGATCTTGACCCTGTAGCGCATGCCCGCCATCTCGAAAAACGCAGCCGCAAGCCTACCAGAACCCGAGCGCAGGCCCGGCTTTCCCGTAATCACCCCGCCCCATTCCCCGGAACGCCATCGACGACCGGTCCGGCGGCCAGCGGCAGCGCAAACTCCGAAGGGTAGTCGACATGCACGAAATAAAGCCCGCCCGCCGGGGCCGTGATACCAGAAGCCCGTCGATCCCGCGCCCCCAGCACCTCCCGGGGCCAGTCCGGATCGGCCCGGCCGTCCCCGACCGCCAGCAGCACACCCGCGATGTTCCGCACCATGTGGTGCAGAAAGGCATTCGCATGAACATCAAGGACCACGTAATGCCCCTGGCGGCGTACCGACAGCGAATGCACGCAACGCACCGGCGATTTCGCCTGGCACGCCGCCGCCCGAAGGCTGCTGAAGTCCTGCTCGCCAACGAAGGCCTGGCCGGCCTGATGCATCCGTTCGGCGTCCAGTGGTCGGCGCCACCAGGACACCCGCCCCGCCTCCAGCGCCGGTCGAATCTCGCGGTTCGCGATCACATAGCGATAGCGCCGCCCGAACGCGCTGAACCGCGCATGGAAGGTCGCGGGCACCGCCTGCGCCCAGGTCACCGCAATCGCGTCCGGGAGGCGGCTGTTGGCCCCCAGAATCCACGCATGGGGCTCGCGCCGGGCCGGCGTATCGAAATGCACCACCTGTGCCGTGGCATGCACCCCCGCATCCGTGCGCCCGGCACAGACCAGTTCCACCGAATGATTCGCCACGAACCCCAGCGCTGCCTCCAGATGCCCCTGGACACTGGGGCCATCCTTCTGGCGCTGCCAGCCCAGCAGCCCGCGTCCGTCGTATTCCACGCCAAGCGCCCAGCGCTGGGGTGCCATCGCGTCCGCATCGGCCCCGGGCGTCGCGACTCCGCCATGCACGCGTTCTCGCTCGCTATTCAATCCAGCCCCCCAACAAAGCCGCCCAGACCAACATCACGCCCCCCCAGAGCCAGGCCAGGCCCCACCAGGGCACGCCTCCCTCCGCATTTCCCGCGTCTGCCTTCCAGGCCTCCGGTTGCAGCTCCGCCCCCCCCGCCAGCGCCTGGTCCAGCCGCTCAACCAGCCACTCCCGGACCGCCAGCAGCCGCGCGCCGCGGGATCCACGCAGGCCTGCGCGACGCTGCTCGACGGCGGCCTTCTCGTCCTCGAACAAGGCCAGTGCCAGGAACAGCCGCCGAGCGAAACGCTCGCCCCAGCCCCCCAGTACCTGGCACGGCCCGCCCAGGAGCGCACCAAGCGCGCCCACCAGCGCCGATCGCGAGAACCGCCCCGTCAACCACACGACCAGCACGACCACGAGCATCAGCGCGACAATCCGCCAGCCCGCCTCCTGCAGCCCCTGGAACGCGCCTCCCGCTTGTGCCGGCCACAGCCCGTAAAACACGGCAAGCGACAGATAAAACCACTTGAGCCGCAGCATCAGTCGACCCGCGCGCCGCCACTCCACGCCACCCGTCAGCCCCAGCCCGGCGCACAGGCCGGCCACCAGGACGACCACCAGCGGATCCGCCGGCACCAGAGCGGCCGAGGCGGCCACAACACCCAGGATCGCCAACCCGGCGGCTGAAACCTCCCGGGAAGCAGATCGCACGATGTTGGATCGTTCGGCAGGGGTCACACGCCAGCCTCCTCGAAACCAAAAGGCCCCGCCCGGAGCGCCTCCGAGCGGGGCCGTACACTGCAAGCCGGTAGATGCAATCCGTTGCTGGAGGGCCGGCTCTACCCCGAGGATCAGGAGCCCTGGATCTGGCTCCGGATCGCCTCGGCCTCCTGCTTCTGCTCGTCCGTGCCGGAGGCGAGGACCTCGTCGATCAGCTCCTGCGCCCCTTCCGCATCGCCCATATCGGCATAGGCCTGCGCCAGGCTCAGGCGGGTCACGTTTTCGTCGTCTCCGGTCCCTGCCTCATCCCCGGCCGCCGCCGACGGTTCACCCGGAACCTGCAGATCCTCGTCCATCGACAAACCGCTGTCCTCGGTTTCGCCGCTGTCCCCGCCGCTGGCCGGCGCATCCAGATCCGGCAGTTCACTGTCGTCCAGGTCGAACGACAGGTTATTCAGGTCGTCTCCGGACGCGGCTTCATCGCGATCGGCCTCTGCCGCCGAGGCCAGGTCGTCCTCAAGGTTCTCGTCAATGTCGAACGACAGGCCCTCATCGTCGCCCGCCGGGGTGCCTTCGGTAGCCTCCGAAGTGTCCGACGTCTCGACGTCCGGGAGGTCCAGGCCTGAAAAGTCGATCTCGTTGCTGTCCGCGTCGGCATCGGCGGAGCCCGAGTCGTCGCCCGCAACCGCGTCGTCCAGCGAATCGGCCGCAGCATCTCCCGCCGAACCCGCGGAACTCCCGAGACGGGATTCCAGCTCCGAAAGACGATCGCGCATCTGGTCGTCGTCCGGCCCCAGACGCTCGCGCAGGGCATTCGCGGCCTCGCGCGCACCCGCCTCGTCTTCCAGCGCGACAAGTGCCTCGACCAGCTTCAGCCGGTACTGCTTGTTGTCCGGACTGGTTTCGAGCGCCGCGTTCAGCGTCTCGACGGCCTGATCATTCATGCCGTAGGCCAGGCATACATCCACCTCGGCCAGGACGTCGTCCATGCCCGCCGCACCCTCGCTGGTGCTGGCAACCACGACTTCCCCGACCTCTTCCTCCGGTTCGGCCGGCGGATGCGCGGATTCCTCCTGCGTGGTTTCGGTCTCGTCGTCGGATCGGGCCGCGGCAGCCCCCATGATGGTCCCGGCCGCGGCGCCGGTCGCCGCACCGGCCATCGCCGAATGCGAACCTTCGGTGTGGTCGACTTCCTTCGCCTCATAGCCGGCCGATTCGACGCCGGACGCCTGAACCTTGCTGTTGTCGGCGCGCGGCTTCAAGCCGGCACCCCGTTCGTCCACCATCACCTCGCGGCGGCCGCCGCGTGCAAAGGCCAGCAGTACCAGCAGCAGCAGGACCACCAGTGCGATCGCCATCATCAGCAACAGCGGGTCATTCATAATGCGCTCGTGCAGCGGTGCGTTCCGCTCCGCATCGGCGCGATCCAGGCGGGTACGCAGCTGTTCGCGCTCGGCGCGCAGCTGGCTCAGCTGCTCCTCGAGTTCGGCCATGTTCTCGCTGGAGATCTCGGCCAGACGACCGCGTTCCCCGAGTTCTTCGCGCAGTTCGGAGAGCTCCTCGCGCATCCCCTCCATCTCGGCGCGCTGGGACAACAGCGCCTCCTGGAGCAGTTCCTCGGAACCTCCCTGCGCCACACCGGCTTCAGCGTCTTCCGGCAGCAGATCGGCCACGATCTCCAGGCGGTCTTCCACCCCTTCGTCGGCGACGGACTCCTCGGCAACCGCGGGATCATCCTCGGCCACCGCCGTATCGGTGTCCGCGACCGCAGCGGCGTCATCCTCCGCCGCTGGCTCGGACTCTTCGGCCGCGACCGTCTCTTCGTCCTCGACGGCGGCCGCGTCGTCCTCCACCGCCGCGTCCTCTTCGGCGGCGGCCACGGCGTCATCGGCCGGTGCCGGCTCGGGCTCTTCCTGCGCGGCGCGCGCAGACTCCTGCCACGAGCGGGTCTGGTCGGCCACCTCGGCGCGCGCCGCAGCGGCGCTGCGGGCCTCCAGTTGTTCGCGCGACGGCGTGCGCAGCTCGGCGTCCGCCCGGAGTGCGTTGATATTGTTCCCGATAAAGGCCTGGGGATTGGCATCCAGGAAGGCGAGCATGGCCTGCTCGTCGCTGTAACCGGAGATCCCGCTGCGGCGCACGATCGCGTAGAGCGTATCGCCACTGCGAACCTGGAGGGTTTCACCGGCGCGGGGCGTGCGTGGCGCCGCGGCGTCGGCCTGGCTCACAGAAGGTGCCGAGGCCCCGGACGGCATGGTCCCGGGCGGGTCCAGCAGCAGGGAGACCTCTCGCATGGCACGCCCGCCATCCCAGCGCGCCTCCAGCAGAATCCCGACGTACGGTTCGCGCACCGGCCGGCGGGTGGTCAGGATCACGCGATCGCCATCCAGCTGGATGTTCAGGTCACCCGGAACACTCCCTCGGTTGAGACCGGCACGGCGGTACGCATCCTCGGACGCCTGGCGAATGCGGAGGGAGTCCGCGACCCCCGAGGCGCCGCGCAAGGGAATCTCCGCCCGCAAGGGCTGGTTCAGGAAGGATTGCAGGTTGACTTCACCAAAGCCCACGGAGCTTGACGACGCCGGGGCCACCAGCAGCAAGAACAAAAACCCAACCAGAAACTTGCGCACGAATTCCCCCTGAAAGTGCCGCGTGGCCTAAACGCCCCCGCCAGTACGGCTGGCGACCCCCTGGCCACGAATGTGCCGGGCCGATGCCCGGCGTTTTCCCGGATTAAATCACAGGTAATCGCGGATCAAAACCTCCGCGATCTGGATTGTGTTCAGCGCAGCCCCCTTGCGCACGTTGTCCGAGACTACCCACAGGTCCAGCCCGCGCGGGTGCGAGATGTCCTCGCGGATACGCCCGACGAACACGGCGTCCTTGCCGGAACCCTCGGTCACGGCGGTCGGATAGCCCCCGTCCTCGTGCTTGTCGAGCACCGTGATCCCCGGCGCGGCGGACAGGATCTCGCGGGCCTTTTCCGCACTGATCTTCTCGCGGGTCTCGATATGCAGGGCCTCGGAATGGCCGTAGAACACCGGGATGCGCACCGCGGTCGGGTTCACCAGGATGGACTCGTCGCCCATGATCTTGCGGGTCTCCCAGACCATCTTCATCTCTTCCTTGGTGTAGCCGTTGTCCTGGAAGACATCGATGTGCGGCAGCGCGTTGAACGCGATCTGCTTGGGATAGACGTTGCACTCCACCGGGCGGCCGTTCAGCAGTGCCGCCGTCTGGTGGGCCAGTTCCTCGATCGCATCCTTGCCGGTGCCGGAGACGGCCTGGTACGTCGCGACGTTGATGCGCTCGATACCGACCGCGTCGTGCAGCGGCTTCAGCGCCACCAGCATCTGGATGGTGGAGCAGTTCGGGTTCGCGATGATCCCGTGGCGGGTGTAGTCCCCCACCGCATCCGGGTTGACCTCCGGCACGACCAGCGGGATCTCCGGGTCGTAGCGAAACTGCGAGGTGTTGTCGATCACCACGCAGCCGGCCGCGGCCGCCTTCGGCGCGTACTCCGCGGACACCGAGGCCCCCGGCGAGAACAGCCCGATCTGCACGGTGGAGAAATCGAAGGTGGCCAGGTCCTCCACCTCCAGCTCGCGGCGGCCGAAGGCGACCGTTTTGCCGACCGAGCGCGCACTGGCCAGCGCATGCACCCGGCCCAGCGGCAGGTCGCGCTCGGCCAGGATGGAGAGCAGGGTCTCGCCGACGGCGCCGGTTGCGCCCACCACGGCCACGTCAAACTTGCGGTCACTCATCGTTCATTCCCGGTTTAATTTTAATCTTCAAGCTACTGATATTTCGTTAGTCATCCAGCGCGGACACCAGGGCATCACCCATCCCCTGGGTGCCGACCAGCGTCATGCCCTCGCCGAAGATGTCCGGCGTGCGCAGGCCCTGATCCAGCACCCGACCCACGGCCTGTTCGATGCGCTCGGCCAGGTCATTGCGGTTCAGGCTGTGGCGCAGCAGCATCGCGACCGACAGCACGGTTGCCATCGGATTGGCCTTGCCCTGCCCGGCGATATCCGGCGCGGAGCCGTGGATCGGCTCGTACAGACCGACCCCCTCGCTGTTCAGCGAGGCCGAGGGCAGCATGCCGATGGACCCGGTCAGCATGGCGGCGGCGTCGGACAGGATGTCGCCGAACATGTTGCCGGTGACCATCACGTCGAACTGCTTGGGATCACGCACCAGCTGCATGGCCGCGTTGTCCACATACATGTGAGACAGCTCGACCTCGGGGAATTCCTTCCCGACGCGCTCGACCACCTCGCGCCAGAGCTCCGAGACCTCCAGCACATTGGCCTTGTCCACCGAGCACAGGCGCTTGCCCCGCTTCATCGCGGCCTCGAAGCCGACCCGCGCGATGCGTTCGATCTCCGATTCGCTGTAGGCGGCCGTGTTGAAGCCGTAGCGCTCGCCGTTACGCTCCTCGATCCCGCGTGGCTGGCCGAAGTAGATCCCGCCAGTCAGTTCGCGCACGATCAGGATATCCAGCCCGCTGACCACCTCCGGCTTCAGCGTGGAGGCCGAGGCCAGCTGCGGATACAGGATCGCCGGGCGCAGGTTCGCGAACAGCCCCAGATCCGAACGGATTCCCAGCAGGCCACGCTCGGGGCGCAGGTCGCGCTCCAGCGATTCGTACTGCGGGCCGCCGACCGCACCCAGCAGGATCGCATCCGCGCGTCGCGCGGCCTCGCGGGTAGCGTCCGGATACGGATGACCTGCCGCATCGTGCGCCGCGCCCCCGATCAGGCCCTGCTCGACCTCCAGATCCAGCCCGCCGATCTCGCCTACACGCTCCAGCACCTTCAGCGCCTCGGCCACGATCTCGGGCCCGATCCCGTCCCCGGGCAATACCAGAATTCGGCTCACAAACCTCTCCTAACCATCAGATCAATCGAATTTCTTCTCTACCTGTAGGAGGCCAGCCCTCTGGCCGATGGGGCGCCAGGACAGGCCCAATCGGCCAGGGGGCTGGCCTCCTACAAGGGGCACCATTCAGCCCTGCGAGTGCTCCGCCATCCAGGGCCACTCGCGGCGCTGGCGCTCCTCATAGGCGCGAATGTCATCGGCGTACTGCAGCGTCAGGGCAATATCGTCCAGGCCGTTCAGCAGGCGATGGCGCCGGTCTTCGTCGAGCGTGAAACGAAACACCGTACCGTCCGGCGCCGTTACGGTCATCTCTTCCAGGTTCACCTCGACCTGCGCGCCCGGGTTCGCCTCGACCTGCTCGAACAGTGCCTGCACCTCGTCTTCGGCCAGCACCACCGGCAGCAGTCCGTTCTTGCAGCTGTTGGAGAAGAAGATGTCCGCAAACGATGGCGCGATCACCGCGCGAAAGCCGAAGTCGGTCAGCGCCCACACCGCGTGCTCGCGCGAGGAGCCGCAGCCGAAGTTCTTGCGCGCCAGCAGGATGCTTGCCTGGTCGAATGGCGCCTGGTTGAGCACGAAATCCGGGTTGATGCGGCGCTGCGAGCTGTCCATGCCGGGCTCGCCCGGGTCCAGGTAGCGCCAGTCATCGAAGGCATTGGGGCCAAAGCCGGTGCGCTTGACCGATTTCAGGTACTGCTTCGGGATGATCGCGTCGGTGTCGACATTGGAGCGGTCCAGCGGCGCGACAATCCCCTTGTGTACGGTAAAGGCCTGCATCGCTTACGCCTCCTTCAGTGCCGACGGTTCGACGAAGTGCCCGGCCACAGCGGCCGCGGCGGCCAGCGCCGGGCTGACCAGATGGGTACGCCCACCCTGCCCCTGGCGGCCCTCGAAGTTTCGGTTCGAGGTCGAGGCGCAGCGCTCGCCCGGCTCCAGCCGGTCCGCGTTCATCGCCAGGCACATGGAACACCCCGGCTCGCGCCACTCGAAGCCGGCGTCCAGAAAGATCCGGTCCAGCCCTTCCTGCTCCGCCTGCTGCTTCACCAGCCCGGAGCCCGGCACCACCATCGCCAGCTTGATGTTGTCGGCCTTCCTGCGGCCCTTGACCACCTCGGCGGCCGCGCGCAGGTCCTCGATCCGCGAGTTCGTGCAGGAGCCGATGAACACCTTGTCGGGACGAATCTCGGTCATCGGTGTGTTCGGCTGCAGATCCATGTACTCCAGCGCACGCTTCATGCCCTCGGCGCGCACCGGATCGGACTCGGCCGCCGGGTCCGGCACGCGGCCGTCGATCGGCGCGACCATCTCCGGCGAGGTGCCCCAGCTCACCTGCGGGGCGATCTCGGCGGCATCCATCTCCACCACCGCGTCGAATTCGGCATCGGGATCGGAGACCAGCGTGCGCCAGTATTCGGCGGCCTGTTCGAACATCTCGCCGCTCGGCGCCTGTGGCTTGCTGCGTACATACTCGATGGTCTTCTCGTCCACCGCGACCATGCCCGCGCGGGCCCCGGCCTCGATGGACATGTTGCAGATGCTCATACGGCCCTCGATCGACAGGCTGCGGATCGCCGAGCCGGCGAACTCGATCGCATAGCCGGTACCGCCGGCGGTGCCGATACGGCCGATGATCGCCAGCACCACATCCTTGGCGGTCACGCCCGGGCGCAGCTCGCCCTCCACGCGGATCTGCATGGCCCTGGTCTTCTTCTGCCACAGGCACTGCGTGGCCAGCACATGCTCGACCTCGGAGGTGCCGATGCCGAAGGCCAGCGCGCCCAGCGCGCCGTGGGTGGAGGTATGCGAGTCGCCGCAGACGACCGTCATGCCCGGCAGGGTCGCGCCCTGCTCGGGGCCGATCACATGCACGATGCCCTGGCGCACATCGGCCATCGGGAAGAACTTCAGCCCCAGGCTCGTGACGTTGGTCTCCAGCGTCTCCACCTGGGTGCGCGAGACCGGATCCGCGATGCCCTTGTCCCGATCAGCGGTGGGCACATTGTGATCCGGCACCGCCAGCACGGAATCCCCGCGCCAGGGCGTGCGCCCGGCCAGACGCAGACCCTCGAAGGCCTGCGGGCTGGTCACCTCGTGCACCAGGTGCCGGTCGATGTAGAGCAGCGTCGAGCCATCCGGCTCCTCGCGCACCACATGCGCCTCCCACAGCTTGTCGTACAGTGTCTTGCCTGCCATTACCTGCTCCCGCGGCCGCGCCGCGATGTTCCAGCCATGTTTTCGATGCGCGGCCGCCAAAGCCCCCTGTAGGAGGCCAGCCCACTGGCCGATCCGACGTCGGGACCAATCGGCCAGAGGGCTGGCCTCCTACAGACGAGCGGCACCACCGCATTGCCAGTCTGCGGCCGCTATTCCATTCTTTCAAATCCGATTTATTATCTTTATCATTCCATATGGTTATGGATTGGCGATGCGGAGTCGCACCAGTCAGCCGTTCATTATCCCACGGAGGCGGAGGATGCGCCCGGAACAGCTCAGCATCGAGTCCCTGCAGGCCTTCGTGGCGGTGGTCGATACCGGCGCTTTCTCCGCCGCGGCCGAGCGGCTGCACCTGACCCAGCCGGCGATCAGCAAGCGCATCCAGTCACTGGAGGCCACGCTAGAACGCCCCCTGTTCGAGCGTCAGGGGCGCCGCGTGCGCCCCAACGAGGTCGCCGCGCGCCTGCTGCCCGAGGCCCGCGAGATCCTGGCCCGCCTGCACGCGATCGAGCAGCAGGTGGCCGACCTCGACCATGTCGTGCGTGGCCGCATCCGCCTCGCCACCTCGCACCACATCGCCCTGCACCGCCTGCCCGCCCCGCTGGCCGCCCTGCGCACCCGCTACCCCGAGCTGGAGCTGGAACTCGCGTTCATGGACTCCGAGGCCGGCATCGAGGCGGTCATGCACGGCGACGCCGATCTGGCCCTGGCCACCCTGCCCGACGACCTGCCGAAGGGCTCGGAGGCCCAGCCCGTCTGGACCGACGATCTGGTCCCAATGATCGCCCGCGGCCGCGCCCAGGAGGCCCCGCTGGAGACACTGCAACGGCTGCATGACTGGCCGGCGATCCTGCCGCCATTGGGCTCCACCACCCGCCGCCAGATCGACCAGGCCCTGGCCGCACAGGCTCTGCACCCCGCCGCCGCCCAGGAGAGCCCGTACCTGGAGGTCATCCGCATGATGATCGCCGCCGGCCTCGGCATCGGCTTCCTCCCCCGCACCATGGCCACCGACGACCTGGCCATCCTCGAATGGCCCGCCCCACCCATCACCCGCCAGCTCGGCTGGGTCCGCCACGCCGAGCGCTACCGCTCCCAGTCAATGCAGGCAATGATTCTGACCCTACAAGGTCATTAATCCCGCCAAGGTGACTGCTTCATCGAGGCGTAGCCCCGGGCTTGCAGGCATCTTGATCCAGAACGAACTCTTCGCCATCCCAGACAAACATCGCGCCCACGGCGGCCATGTCGTCCCGCAGGGGTCGAAGGCTGTACTGGGCACAGTCGCGCTCGTCGAAACCGTGAAAGACGAACGCGGCCACCGGGTGGCCCTCCGCATCGTACTGGTAGCCGTGGATATCGGCGTCGTTGTTCATATCCGCTCCGGCACAGGCCGCCAGGGGGAGAATGAGGGCGGCCGCGAGGGCCGCCCGGTTGCAGGTGAGTGTGCGCATCATCATGGCTTAGAACCGCTTCGAGAAGGTGGCAACACCGGCCACATCGGAACCGTCCTGATGGTCCGGGTTATTGGAGTACAGCAGGTTCACGTTCAGCCGGCTGTCTTGGCTCGGTGCGTAGGCATACCCCAGCTCAACGTCTTGCTGACGACCGGCCGCGGCCAGACTGGCGCTGCGTTCCTCGCGGATCACGTTGCCGTCCAGGTCACGCCCCACCGGCACGTTCAGGTTGGCGGTGCCGCCGGTGACGCGCAGCGGCTGACTGACCATAAAGATCGCCTCGTGCTGATCCCGCTCGAAGGTGACACCCAATGCCGACTGCTCGGTGGTCAGACCCTCGATGGAGCGGATCATCCCCGGGCCGCCAGCCACATCCGCATGCCCGCGCTCATACCGGGCCATCAGGCCGAAGTGGTCGCCCATCGAGTAGTTCGCACCCACCGACACGATGCCCGTGGTGGAGCTGTCTCCGAGCGACAGGGCGCCATTGCCCCGCGAGCCCAGCAGGCCGCCGTCTTCATGGCGCTGGCCGTATCCGGCTTCCAGTTCCAGCGCGTCGGTTGCGGCGAAGCGCATAGCCACATCGGTACGGGCCTGCCGATACCCGGCGTACAGATTGTCGTCACCCCGGTTCGCCGAGCCGGCATAGTGCCCGACATCCAGCGCCATGCGATCGGACATCGGCAGTGTCACCCCGAAGCCCGCGCCCCGGTCCAGCAGGTGCGACAGACCGCCCGAACCGTCGGACAGCATCGCCATCCCGCTCTCCGGCGCCCACGGATCCATGATCCCGGTTTCGCCCTGGTGGAACCCAAAGGCCGACAGTTCGACCACACCGGTATCCAACCGCATCTCGCTGGCGCCGACTGCACCCCCCGCGACGTGGTGGCTGGTCAGGGACAGCCCCGGTGCGATCTCGTTTTGGACCGGCCGCGGATTCAGGACTGCCGTTGCCATCTGGTTGACCCGGTCACCCAGGCGCTGGCCGTAGGGCAGTACCGAGTAGCTGTGGCTCGACAGGTCCAGTTCATAGTCCCGGCCCAATTCGTCGAAACCGACCACACCTGCCAGGGCGTTGGTATCGAAACCACCGCCGAAGCTCGACGACCAGGCCGCATGCGTTCCGGCGATCGAGTGGGTTTCACCCTCGACCGCTTCGCCGGCCGCGATCGCCACTTCACCGTCCGGCTCCATCGCGGCTTCCAGATCCAGATGCCCTTGCCCCAGGTAGTAATAGCCGCAGTTCAGGTTCTCTTCGGGACCGCAGTCATTCTGCTCGTACAGCTCGGAACCTTGATCGGCCGTCTCCAGCAGACGGTTCGTGACTTCAGCGGCCGTCAGGTGCGGCCACTTCGAAATGATCGTCGCGGCAGAGGCGGAAATCAGGGGCGTCGCAAAGGACGTACCGCTGACAAATCCGGTCGCTTCGTCATCGTCGCCCAGCGCCGTTTCATGGGTCCCTTGCGCCACCATGAAGCGATCCTGGATTTCCTCCATTTCCCCCGCGTAGTTGCTATAGGACGCCTTCTGATATCCCGACGCCGCGCCCGCGATGATCAGGTTCTCCCAAATCTTCTGGGTTTCGGTCAGGTTCTCGTAGTCAATGAAGTCATGCTGGTCATCCCCGTCTTCCGGATCCGAAAGATTTCGGTTGCTGTTCCCCGCACCCATCACAACGACAGCGCCCACCGCCGCCTCATCCGGCCCTTCGACCGACTGGATCGCGCTGACCGTATCGGCGCGATCCAGGGTTCGCCAAATTGGCGTCAGGGAAAAGTTGATCACGCGCGCATTGACGCTCGATGCATGCTCTACACCATCTCGGATGCGTGTGGAGAGGAGGGAGCTTCCGGCGCTGATCATCTCCAGCTCTGCGTTACCCGCAATGCCAAAGGTGTTTCCCGCGATCAGGGCCGATACCGGGGTCCCGTGGTCGAATACGTCCTCTTCCGAGGCCACATCTTCCGGGTCCGTCGAGTCGGTGACGACGTCATAGGTTCCGGCGATTCGACCTTCGAACTCCTCATGACTCGGGCGGAAACCGTTATCGATCACCGCGATTTTCACGGTATCACCGCCCTGAACGGTGGTTTGGGCCACCTCCGGCGGGGTCGGGCGCACCTGGTTGGTGCTGCTACTTCCGCCACCCCCGCCGCCACCGCCGCCACCGCCGCCGCAGCCGGTTAGCACCAACCCCGCAGCTGCCACCCCAGAAACGAACACACTTCTCCCTGAAAGAGTCATTGATCCCCCAACGTGAAAAACAGAACCTGATTAGCGACGAGAGTCAGCCAGGCTCACAGGGTGAGCCACCCCCGGGCGTACGCTGAGGCTACACAGCGAGCGGAGGGTGCCACCATGGCGCAGAATCGGATTCAGTTTCAGCCGGGGATGTCGTTGCCGGCATTCATCGCCCAGTACGGCACCGAGGCCCAGTGCGAGGCGGCGCTGGAGCGGGCCCGATGGCCGGACGGCTTCCGCTGCCCGCGTTGCGGGTGCCAAGCCCACTGCGTCCTGCACGGCAGCCCGCGCAAGATGTTTCAGTGCAGCGCCTGTCGGCATCAGGCCTCGCT